>JAIXZK010000398.1 GCA_027489695.1 Sphingomonadales bacterium | reverse complement strand
TGGCAAATCCACAGAGGCCCGCCCGGCAGGCACGCGGCATGCATGGCGCAGGCGCGCGATCCGGCCGGGATCGGTCGATAACGACGGTGGCGAGGTGCTGCGGCGGGGTCGGCCCGGCCGCGGCGCTGTGGGGGCGCTAGGGCTGGAACCGGGGACCGCCGGACAGCACGCCCATATTGGCGTGAAGGTCCAGCAAGGCATGTCTCCTGTCGGGCCGGCGGCTTCATTCACCGGCGCGGCGCGGCCCTTAGCCGAAACGCCGCGCCAACGCAATCACGCCAATGTCGCCAGATGCGCCCCCGATTCCTGCGGCTCGAAGCGCCATTGGCGGCCGGTGAACATCGCGATGATCTCCGCCGCCGTGCGGCTGTGCTGGCTCGGCTTCACCGTGGTGAAGCTGCCGCCGCCGGCAAGCGCGAACGGCAGCAGCAGCTGGTCGGCGAGATAGGGCCCGGCGACGGCATCGGATTCGAGGTAGCCCGTCATCCGCGCCGCGGCGGTGGCGGCGACCTGCTCGGCCGACACGCCCAGCTTGCCAAAGCCGCTGACGATTTCGGTGACATTGGCGAATTCGGCGGTGAGCAGCAGGATGTTGCCCGGCCCGAACTCGTCGGGCAGTTCGTGCACGGCAAAGGCGTCTTCCGGCCAGGCGAGCAGCTTGCGCGCCCGGACAATCTCGCGCCCCGCGATCTCCGGCGCCAGCCCGGCGATCATCGCGATCGCCGAGCGACCGAGCAGAGGCCCACGCTCGCGGCAATGGATCGGCTGCAGCGGCGCCGGCGCGATATCGACTTCGATGCGCCCGCCGCCGCGCGGATAAAAGCCGGGCCGCACCAGCCGCGCCGAAACGCGCGGGCCCATGCGGTTGACCACGGCCAAGAAGCTTTCGGCGATGAACTCGAAGGGCGGCGCCAACATGTTGTGGGTGCCGCCTTCGAGCACCAGCCGCGACGGCGCTCCGGCCAGCAGCAGCGGCATCAGCACCGTCTGCAGCACCAGGCCGGTGCTTCCGGCGGTGCCGACGGCGAAGCGATAGTCGCCCGCCGTCACGCGGCCCGGCGTGAAGCCGAACTCGCGCGAGCCGACCGCGACGCCGTCGCAGGTGGCGCTGCCGATGGCGCACGCCGCCTCGATTGCGGTGACATGCTGGCGCATCAGGCCCGGCTTGGCGCGCTTGCCGCGGACATTGGTGATGCGGAACGGCTGGCCGGTGACCAGCGACAGCGCGCAGGCATTGCGCACGATCTGGCCCCCGCCCTCGCCCTCCGCTCCGTCGATGATGATCATGGGTTTACGATTTCCAGAAACAGTTGGTCTGCACGGCTTCGATGACAATCGTCCGGCTGCGACCGGGCGGGCACATCGGAAGCCCGCGCCAGTTCGGCACGGATCAGAGCATCGAGCGCCGGCATTCGCGCGCCGTTCGAATGCTCGCGGGTCCGGCTCTTGGCTTCGACAAGCACCGCGATGTCGTGTGCCAAAGCTTCCGGCACGTCGCTGGCGGCGATCAATGCCTGCAAGTTCATTGGCGGACGCAGCGCAGGATTCTGTCGCAGGCAGCGAATGGCAAGCGCCGGCCGCAGTGCATAGAAATACCGCTTCACCGGCACCGCTTCGTCGCCACCCAGCCAGCGCTCGGCAGCGTTTCGGCCAAGGCTGGCATAATGATGGGCAAGTGCGCGCGGATCGAGCACATCGTCGGCAAAAATGCGCAGCTTCTCGATGGCAGGATCATCGTCCTGATACCGAATTGGCGATTCGATCCACTCGCTGATCACCGCATTGGATTTCAGCAGCAGCAGGATCGCCTTGCGGACGTCCCAGCCGTTGAGATCGACCTCATCGACAATCGGCCGCTCGATGACATCGCGTCCCGGCTGCAGCTGAAGATACCAGTCGCGGCTGCGCGCATAGAGAAAGCGCACGTCATAGTCGCTGTCGGGCGACGGAAAACCCCAGGCGCGCGACCCTGACTCAACGGCCATCAGCATACGCACGCCATCTTCGGCCGCGAGGGTCCGAAGGCGAAGTTCGATGTCCTGCCGAACGGCGGGCGCGATGGCATCGTTGATGGTCACTTCGGAAATCCGGTCCATCGGGCGGCGTGAAGGGCGTTACCCCTTCACGCACACCACTTGCTTCAGCGTATGGACGATCTCGACGAGGTCGGCCTGCGCCGCCATCACCGCCTCGATCGGCTTGTACGCCTTCGGGGTCTCGTCGATGACGCCTTCGTCCTTGCGGCAGGCGACGCCCGCCGTGTCGGCGACATGTTCATCGAGCGACACCAGCTTCTTGGCCTGGGTGCGTGACATCACGCGCCCGGCGCCATGGCTGCAGCTGTCGAACGATTCGGGGTTGCCCAAGCCCCGGACGATGAAGGATTTCGCCCCCATCGACCCCGGGATGATCCCCATCACGCCCTTGGCCGCGCGCACCGCCCCCTTGCGGGTGACGAGCACATTCTGCCCGAAATGGCTTTCGCGGCGGACGTAATTGTGGTGGCAGTTGATCGCCTCCAGCTCCGCCTCGAACGGCTTCGCTATCTCGCCGCGCAGCGCCCGGATGACGTTGGTCATCATCATCCGGCGGTTCAGCGCGGCGAAATCCTGGGCCCAGCCGACCGCTTCGACATAATCGTCGAAATGGTCGGTGCCTTCCGGGAAATAGGCCAGATCCTCATCGGGCAGGTTGATGAACCATTTGCGCATGTCCTGCTTCGCAAGCTCGATGAAGAAAGTGCCGATGGCGTTGCCGACCCCGCGCGACCCGGAATGCAGCATCACCCACACCCGCTGCTCGGTATCGAGGCAGAGTTCGATGAAGTGGTTGCCGGTGCCGAGCGTGCCGAGGTGCACCAGATTGTTGGTGTTCTTCAGCCGCGGATGCTTGTCGGTGAGCCGCTGGAACCGCTCGGCGAGCGTCGCCCAGGCCTCGACGATCGGCGCCGGGGGATCGCCCCAGGAGCCGACATCGCGCTTGCCGCGGCCGACGTCGCGGCCATGCGGCACCGCCCGCTCGATCGCGGCGCGAACGCCCTCGAGGTTGTCGGGCAGGTCGCTCGCCACCAGCGAGGTGCGCGCCGCCATCATGCCACAGCCGATATCGACCCCCACCGCCGCCGGTATCACGGCACCCTTGGTCGGGATCACCGAGCCGACGGTGGCACCGATGCCGACATGGACATCGGGCATCGCCGCGACATGCTTGAAGACGAACGGCATCTGCGCCGCGCGCCGCAGCTGGTCGCGCGCCTTGTCGTCGACGGGCACGCCGCGGGTCCACATCTTGATCGGCACGCCGCCTTCGACGTGGGTGTATTCGAAATTCGTCTCGGTCATCATGACCTCCTGTCCTGTTCTTGCATGTCATGGTCGCGGCGACGAGATTTTGCTGAGACAACACTCGAAGCTCTTCCCCTGAGCTACGGGCGTTAGCCCGGCCGGACTCGAACCGGCGACCATCGAATCCCTGTAGTCCCAGCGGCATTCGCCGCGATTGTGTTGGCAGTACCGGCGACGAGGAGATGATGAGACTTTCTTGCCTGAGCTACCCGGTTGCCCGGGGGAGGTTTCGAAGCTCCGACCTTCTGCCCGAGAGCAGATGCTCTAACCTTGTAGTCCCATCGGCATTCGCCGGCATTCATGGTGCTGGCGACAAATGTTGGCGAGACCTTTCAATGTAGTCCCGCCGGCATTCGCCAGCTTTTACGGTCATCCACGGCGACGAGTTGGTGACCGGACATTTCCTGCTCTATCCAGCTGAGCTACCCGGCCATAATGGCGGCCGGGGCGGGGCTCGAACCCGCGACCTGGGGTTTATCAGACCATGTAGTCCGGTCGGCATTCGCCGTAATATGATTGCCGGGCCGTGGCGACGAGGAGTGGCGGGACGCGGTCCTTAAGCTACG
Source organism: Sphingomonadales bacterium (assembly GCA_027489695.1). Taxonomy (GTDB): domain Bacteria; phylum Pseudomonadota; class Alphaproteobacteria; order Sphingomonadales; family Sphingomonadaceae; genus Sandarakinorhabdus. The sequence continues at coordinate 2,505 of JAIXZK010000398.1, read as the reverse complement.
TTCCAGCGGCGGGATTCGAACCCGCATCTCTCCAATCCCTTGCGGGTGTTGGAGCGCTTTACTCGTCGGACCTCGGTTGTGGATGTAGTCCCACCGGCATTCGCCACGGCAAATCAAAAGGCTGCGGCGACGAGTTTGTGAAGAGACACGGACAGCGTCCTACCATTAGACGACCGGTTCGCGAGAACCGGGGCGGGAATCGAACCCGCCATTTCTGGCGTGACAGGCATGTAGTCCCTTCGGCATTCGCCGCAGCCCTTAATGATCAAACCTCCGTTTCGTTGATGATCCCGACCCAGTCGCGCGTCTCGCCCTTGGCGAAACGTGCCACCACATCGAACACCGCGTCGGAGAAACCCCCGACATTGAGGATATCGGCCCGGCCCGACGCCTGCGTCGTGCCATGCGGTTGAATGTCGACGCAGACGAGCTTTGCGATGCGGTTGCGGCCCTTCAGCTTGTCCCACTCGCGCATCGTCGCGGTCGCCCCGCCCTGGGTGGCATCCACCCAGGATTGGTTGTCCGAAACGATGACCACCAGGTCGACCAACGCCTTTTCGGCGTTCAGTTTCGCCAAAGGCGCCGACACCGTCGTCCCGCCACCCCCGATTGCCGCCAGCTTTGCCGTGTTGACGGCAAGGCGGGCATGGGGATCGAGCGCGATCGGCACGACATCGACCCCGAACGGCATTACCCGCGCTTCCCGGTTGGCCCGCAGCACCGCCGCAGCGACCAGGGCCGCGACATCGTTGCAACTGACCTTCGACGTGGCGCCCTTGCGGTAGCCCGTCGCCGGAGACGCCATCGATCCCGACACGTCGGGGCAGACCACAACCCGTCCCGGCACCTGCGGCACGTTCGAGACCGAGGCCTCGAGCGCCGCTTCGAGCGCTGCCTGGACCTTGAGCGGTACGCCGTCGCCGGCCGTGCCCATCGCCACCATCAGCTGGTAGGGAAGGACCCGGGCCCGCTGCAACGCACCGGCATCCGAAAGCCGCGCCGCCACCGCATCGGTGACCCCCGGCACAGTGAACGCGCCGTTGCGCGCCAGCGTGTTGAGGTTCATCCGCAGCGCCTGCCAGCCCATCGTTCCGGCCAGCTCGCCCCATTGCTCGGGCGTCAACGGCAAGGCCGTCAGCCATTCGAACGGCACCGGCGGCAAGGCACCCGTGGGTGCCAGCTTCCAGGCTTCAAAGGCCGCGATCTCCGCCGGCAACGCCGCGACATCATAGGGCTTGCCGATCAGCCAGCCATAAAAGGCCCGCCGTTCGGCATCGGCCGGCGCCGGGTGGACCATGCGGACGATATCGGCCAGCGACGGATCATTGCCCGTCGCCGCCGCCATCAGGTCGCGCATCGACGCTGCCTCCAGCCAGGCCTTGACCAGCCGCTTCGGCCGCGTACCGAGCGACGTGCGCCCGACCTGGCCCGACCGCATGATCTGCACGAAGCTGCGCAGCATCCGACCGTTGTCGATGACGCGCCGGAATACCGGGACGGCAAGATCGGGATCGGCCACCGTCAGAAAGGCTGCCAGCAACGCCGGCATGTCCTTCATCCGGCCGGCCTTGCGGGCATAGACCGCCGCCTTGGCGACGAACGCCGGATCGACTGCCCTGGCCGCCGCCAGCACCTCGGCGAGATGCGTTTCGGCGGTCGCGTAGAAGCTGTCAGACAGCGTGCCCGTTGCGGCGAGCTGGGCGAGCTTGGCTTCGGCGCCAAGCTCATACGCCGGCGCTTGCTCGCGGTTCGGCACCATCGCGATCGGCAGCAGCCGGGCGATCGCCGAACCGAAGAGGGACGTGTTGGCCATGGTGCAAATCCTTCGCGATCCGGGGCGACCGGCCCATTCCGGTCGCCCCCTGCCGCGCTGTCCGGCCAGCGATGTGCGAAATCGCCGGCCGGACGATCTGTGTTTTGCATGGGGCGTGCCAAGTGGCGGATACGGCGCGCTAAACAGCATCAACATTCTGAGGTTGAACGCTTATCCATAGGATTGCCGTTGCCGGGCAGTGAAAGCCAATGCCCGAAAGGATATCGACAGCGCTAATGATTTATCCTACAGGATAAGCATGAAACCCCAGGTCGCCATCGGATTCCTCGGCTCGACGCTCGATGCCAGCAAGTTCGGGCCGACGCGGTGGAACAAGTGGCGGCCGTCCGTCGGCATGTGCATGCACGACGATCTGCGCATCGATCGCTTCGTGCTGCTGCACGGCAAGGTGCACAGTCGGCTTGCCGAATTCATCGCCGCGGACATCGCCTCGGTGTCCCCCGAAACCCGCGTCGAGCCGCACATCATCGATTTCAAGGACCCTTGGGACTTCGAGGAAGTCTATGGAAAGCTGCTCGATTTTGCGCGTGCCTGGCCCTTCGATGCCGAGGCGGAGGATTATCTCGTCCACATCACCACCGGCACCCATGTCGCGCAGATCTGCCTGTTCCTGCTGACCGAAGCCAATTACCTGCCCGGCCGGCTGCTGCAGACACAGCCCGAGCGCGGCG
>JAIXZK010000136.1 GCA_027489695.1 Sphingomonadales bacterium | reverse complement strand
TGCCCTGGCTGCCGAGGCGACCGTTCTGCAGCACCACCAGGCCCTTGGCCTTGGGCCCGGTGCCATCCAGCTGGTTCAACCAATTCTGCGCCGACAGGAAGGCCGAGGTGGCGTCGCGCGTGCGGGCAACGGAGAAGCGGCCGGACTGGACATTGAGGGCATTGGCCGGCGATTCCATGGCGATTTCCCACACCGCCAACTGGAAGGCGATGCTGTTCAGCCCGGTCATCGCGGCATAACCGCCACTGGGGGCAAAGCGCCCGAACAATTCGCGGATGCGATCGGCCCTGGCCGCGCCGATGCCGCCAAGGCCACTGCCAGCGCGCGACAGCGGCACCACCGAATAGGTGACTTCGCTGTTCACCGGCAGGAATTCCAGCGGCTCGATACAGAAAGCGACGAAGCCGCCCGCCGCCAGCCCGCCCAGCAGGGGATAGGGATAGCTGCCACCATCGCTAGTCGCGTTGATGCGGCCGCCGAAGACGCTTTGCGAGTTGCTGGGGTTGGAGCCGTTGCTAAAGGTCCAGGTCACCCCGAGCGGACTGGCAAACCCCGTTACCGTTGCATCGATTGTCGTGGCGGCAATGGCAGGCGCCGCGGCCAGCAGGGCAAACACCGGCGTCGCCAGTGCCATCATCGGATAATTGCGCATTGCGGTCCCTTTGCTGCAAGGCCGCGGTACGCTCCGACGCCCAGTGATTAACGATTTCTTTACGGAAACGGGCCTTTCCGTTCAAGTCGATAATCACAGCAAGTAAGGGAAAAGTGGCCAGGGTCCGGACCCTGAGCGCCATCGCCGATCAGCCGAGACAGCCCAGCCCGGCGCGCAGGAATTCCGCCACCAGTTCCGGATCGCGCCGGTCGGTCAGGCGATCGGCGATCTCGCGCAGGCTCATGCGGTCGAGCCGGCGGCCATCGAGCTTGCCGATCTGCTGCAGGCGCCGCAATTGCGCGAGGCTGAGGCGCTGGCCAAGCCGATCGCCCATGCACGCCGCCTGGCGCGGTGGCACGCCATAGCCGACCAGGCTGTCGCTGATCTGCCGCGCCGGCGAGGTGCAGGCGGCGAGGCTCAGCAGCAGGGCCGCAACAACAGGGCGCAAACACCGGGGCATCACATGTTTCCACAGACCGCGCCGGAATCGCCATCCGGCCGCCGCCGGATTTACGCCGGCACCATGGGCTGCGGCAACACCACTAGTGCGCAAGGCCGACATTGCCGTTAGAAGTCAGTCCATGTTCGATACGCTCGCCAGCCTGTCCAGCCGCTATCCGGTGCTCACCGATGTCACCTGGTGGCAGGGCATCCTCATCGCCCTGCTCGTCGTCGCGATCATGGAAGTGGTGGCGATCGTCTCCCACAAATATGTCATGCACGGCTTCCTGTGGGTGCTGCACAAGAGCCACCACGAACCGCGCACCGGCATGTTCGAAAAGAATGACTGGTTCGGCGTCGCCGGCGCCATCCCGTCGATCATCCTGCTGTTGATCGGCACCCATTATGGCCTGCACATGATCACCGCGATCGGCGCCGGCATCACCATGTATGGCGCCATCTATTTCTTCCTGCACGATTTCCTTGTCCACCGCCGCGTCAAGCACCGCTGGAACCCGCAATGGGGGTACCTCAAGCGCGTCGTCCAGGCGCATCGCCTCCACCATGTCGTCGAAACCAAGCATGGCACCGTCAGCTTCGGCTTCATCTGGGCCCCGCCGATCCGCAAGCTGAAGGCACAGCTCGAAGCCGATGGCCGCGGCCGCATCCGGGCCAGCGCCAAGATGAAGGCCGAAATGGGCATGATCGACAACGCCGAGCATTGGGCGCGCTAAGCGCAATCGCGCCTTGAGCCCCCCCTCTCCCGCTCGCGGGAGAGGCGACTCGCGCCCTTGCGCGAGCGGGTGAGGGTGTTCCTTTCTCCGGCGGAAAAAGGAAGAAACACCCTCACCCGGGCCGCGCCGAAGAGGCGCGTCTCTCGCCTCTCCCGCAAGCGGGAGAGGGGGGTTGTGCGGTGGCGGTTCGGAGTTATTCTGCGGCGATGTCGCGCGTTACCCGCATCGTCAGCCCCCATGCGGCGCCGCTGCGCCAGGCAATGACCGAAGCGGAAACCCGGCTCTGGCACCAATTGCGCGACCGACGCCTGATCGGCCACAAGTTCCGGCGTCAGCACAGCATCGGACCTTACATCGCCGATTTCGCCTGCATCGCAGCACGACTGGTGATCGAACTCGATGGTTCGCAGCACGCCAGCGAAGCCGACGCCGATGCGCGCCGGACCGCGTATCTGGCGGGCCAGGGGTGGACGGTGATCCGCTTCTGGAACGCGCGCGTGCTGACCGATCTCGACAATGTGCTGCGCGAGATCATCGCGAACCTGCCGCCCCACCAATAGCGCCCCTCTCCCGCTTGCGGGAGAGGCGAGAGACGCGCCCCTTCGGCGCGGCCCGGGTGAGGGTGTTTCTTCTTTTTCCACGGCAGAAAGAGAACACCCTCACCCGCTCGGCGAAGGCGCCGAGTCGCCTCTCCCGCAAGCGGGAGAGAGGCGCTTCACCCCGGCATCGTCCACAGCCCGGCACGCGCCGGCCCCGGCAGCGGGTGGCTTGACTTGCGCATCAGCGCCGCCGGCAGCGCCGCGGCCAGGGCGCGCAGCTTTTCGCCGCGGCTGGTGACGACGCGGCTGTCGAGGCCCGGGGCGCCGAGATCCCGCACCTTGCGGCCGATATCGCCATAGATGCGCGCCGCGGCGAGCACTGCCCAGGCCGAACGCCAGGGCAGCGCCGCGGTGCCCCAGGCGGCCGACGCCTCATATTCCTCGGCAGCGAACACCAGCCGCGCCACCAGCCGCGCCAATTGCCGGCGGTGCGGCGGAAAGGCGAAGCTGGTGGGCGACAGATCGACCGAGGCCAGCCAGTCATCGGGGATATAGCGCCGCGAGTTCATCGAATCCTCGACGACATCGCGGGCGATGTTGTTGAGCTGAAAGGCGATCCCCAGGTCCGACGCGCGATCGAGCACCGCCTTGTCATCGGGCGACACGCCCATGACGATCGCCATCATCACGCCCACGCACCCGGCGACATGGTAGCAATAGGCCAGCGTGTCATCGAACGTCCGGAACGGCCGCTCCTCCATGTCGATGCGGAAGCCTTCGACGAGGTCGCGCGCGTAATGCGCCGGGATGGCACATTCGGCCACCACCTGCGCCAGCGCGAAATAGGCGGGATGGCCCTGCGGCCGACCGGCGAGCGCCGCCTCGGTCATCGCCTCGACTTCGGCGAGCCGTTCCGCCGGCGGGCGGCTATCGTCGTTGCGGCCTTCGCCGAGCACCTGGCCATCGATGACATCGTCGCAATGGCGGCACCAGGCATAGAGCAGCATGGCGCGATCGCGGGTGACGGGATCGAACAGCTGCGAGGCGAGCGCGAAACTTTTGGAGCCTTTCGCGATCGCCTCGCGAGCATGGCCGAGAACATCAGTTGCCCCCGCCTGCGGCAGCGCCTCGTTCTTCTCCCCTCCCGCATGCGGGAGGGGTCGGGGGTGGGTACTGTCGATCACGGAAGCGGTCTAGCGGCTGTTACCGGGACTGCCCACCCCCCGAACCCAGCGCGCGACGTCATGGGACCGAACCCACCCCCGACCGCTGGCGCTGCGCGCCGTCTCCGACTCCCCGCGTGCGGGAGGGGAGCAGAAAGGGCCCCCTCAGGCAGCAACCTGCCCCGGCACCCCATTGACCACAGCGGCGGCAATGCCGAAATCCCTGGCAATCTCGCGGACGGTCATTTTCGCCGACATCATCACCGAGGGCGTGCCGCCGCCCGGCTGGGTGCTCTGGCCGACGAGATAGAGGTTCGACACATCCTCGCTGCGATTGTGCGGCCGGAAGAACGCCGTCTGGGTCAGCACCGGCTCCACGCCGAAACCATTGCCGACATAGGAACCGAGCACCTGCTCGAAATAATCCGGCGTCACGAAGCTCTGGTAGACCAGCCGCTCCTTCAGATTGGGGATATAGCCGCGTTCTTCAAGGAAGGTCAGCACCTTGTCCTTATAGGCTTCGCCAATCTGGCTCCAGTCGAGGTCGCTCTGGTTGTTGGGCACCGGGATCAGCGTGTACGCCGCATGATGGCCCTCCGGCGCCATGCTGGGGTCGGTCAGCGTCGGAATGTGCAGATATTGCGAGAAATCCGGCCCCAGGATCTTGCGATCGAAGATGTCGGTCAGCAACTCCTCGTAGCGCGGCCCCAGGATGATATTGTGGTGCTGCAGATCGGGATCGCCCTCGGCCTTCTTGTAGCCGAAATAGATCACCATCAGCGACATCGACTGTTTGCGGAACTTCACCAGCGCATCGCGATTGATGCGGCGATGGGCCTTGTCGATCAGCTTCATATAGGTCGTGCCATAATCGGCGTTGGAAACCACCACATCGGCGGCGATCGTCTCGCCCGATTTCAGCGTCACGCCGGTCGCGACCCGCTTGCCGCCGCGCTTGACGACGTCGATCGAAGCGACTTCGGCATT
>JAIXZK010000245.1 GCA_027489695.1 Sphingomonadales bacterium | reverse complement strand
CAGGGATCGATGATGCCGGCGGCGTCGGTCAGATAGGGCCCGTTCCACGCCGGCGCCGAGGCCGGCGGCTTGACCAGGGCGGCAAGCCCTTCGGCCTCGGTCGGATACCGGCCCATGTCGACGCGGAAGAAGGTCATCGAGGCGGCGATGCTGCGCGCCTGCACGCCGGCGGCCTGGGTCTTCGACTTGCCGAGATAGCCGATCACCGAAGGCCCGACGATGGCGGCGAGCAGCCCCATGATCGCCAGCACGACGAGCAGTTCGAGCAGGGTCAAGCCGCCCTCGCCCTGGTTCGTATTGCGCATCCGCATCATCCCGCCACCGCCAGATCGTTGAAACCGAGGATCGCCGTCATCACCGAAGCGATGATGAAGGCCACCGTACCGCCCAGGAACACCGTGATCGCCGGGGTGGCGATGGCGATGATCCGTGCCAGCCGCGCCCGGATATCGCGTTCCAGCACATCGGCAAGGCGGGTCAGCATCGGCCCCAGCTGCGAACTTTCCTCGCCGGTGCGGATAAAGCCGATCGCGATGCGTGGGAAGATGTTCGCCGCCGCCAGCGGCCCGGCGATGCCGCCGCCCTGGCGAATGCCGGCGGCGACCTTGAGCGCGCCGGCCTTGATGACGCGGTTCTTCAGCGTGCGCTCGGAAAGATCAAAGGCATGCGGCAACGGCACGCCGCTTTCGAGCAGCGTGCCGGCGGAACGCGCGAAGCGCGCCGCCTCCATGCGCTGCACCAGCGGTCCGAGCAGCGGCAGCCGCAGCGCCAGCCGGTCACGCGCCAGCGCCGCCCCCGGCCGCGCCGCCACCTGGCGCAGCACGACATAGACGGCCGCGATGCCGCCGAGCAGGAACGGCCAGTCGTCGCGCAGCAGCCGGCTGGCGTTCATGACGAGGCGCGTCGTTTCCGGCAACTTGTCGGCCTGCGACCGGAACAGGCTTTCGAACTGCGGCACCACGAACAGCAGCATCATGCCGATCACCGCGATGGCGAGGATGCCGAGAATGATCGGATAGGTCATCGCCGCGCCGATAGTGCGGCGCAGCTCGGCAGCCTCATTCAGCATCGCCGACGCCCGGGCCAGCGCTGCGTCGAGCCGGCCATTGGCCTCGCCGGCCTCGGTGACGGCGATGGCTTCCGGCGGGAACAGGTCGGGTCGCGCCGCCATGGCGCGCGACAGCGGCGCGCCCTCGCGCACCGCGGCAAGCAGATCGGCCAGCGTCGCCGCCAGCCGGCGGTCCTCGATATTCTCCAGCGCCAGGGTCAGGGCGCGATCGAGCTGCAGCCCGGCGCCGAGCAGCACGGCAAGATCGCCGATCAGCAGATTGACCCCGGCGCGCGCCGCCGCGCCGGCCGGGCGGCGCGGAACGCCGCTGGCGGCGACAGCGACGGCCGGCGGCGGCGTCCGCACCAGATAGACGGGCGCGGGGTTCACGAGGCGGCGCGATCAGTCACTGTCCACCCGCAGCACTTCCTCGAGGCTGGTCAGGCCCTGGCCGGCCTTGTCGAGGCCATCGTCGAACAGGCTGCGCAGCCCCTCGCCGGCGGCCGCCGCGATGGTGCGGGCGTCGGCACTGGCCAGGATCATCCGCGCCACCGCTTCGGTGATCGGCAGGAATTCGAGCAGCGCCAGCCGCCCCGAATAGCCCGAGCCGCCGCACGCCGCGCAGCCACCGGGGTGATAGAGCAGCGCCGGCAGCGGCCGTTCCGGATGCTGGGCCAGCAGCGCCGCATCGGGGGCATAGGGGATGCGGCATTCCGGGCACAGCCGCCGCACCAGCCGCTGCGCCAGCACGCCGGTCAGCACCGAGGCAAGCAGGAACGGTTCGACCTTCATGTCGATGAGGCGGGTGACGGCGCCGGCGGCGCTGTTGGTGTGCAGCGTCGCCAGGATCATGTGCCCGGTCAGCGCCGCCTGCACGGCGATCTCCGCCGTCTCGCCATCGCGGATTTCGCCGACCATCATCACATCGGGGTCCTGGCGCAGGAAACTGCGCAGCGCGGTGGCGAAAGTGAAGCCGATGCCGGGGTTGACCTGGGTCTGGATGACGCCGGGCAAGCGGTACTCGATCGGGTCCTCGACGGTCAGCAGCTTGGTCGCCGGCGTGTTGAGTTCGGCGAGCGCCGCATAAAGCGTCGTCGTCTTGCCCGATCCGGTCGGGCCGGTGACGAGCACGATGCCATAGGGCTTGTGGATCGCCTCGCGGACCTGCGCCGTCACCCGCGCATCGAAGCCCAGCGAGGCGAAGTCGAGCGCCAGCTTGCCGCGATCGAGGATGCGCAGCACGACGGATTCGCCATGAATCGACGGCGCCGTCGCGACGCGCAGGTCGATCTCGCGGCCGCGCACCGCCAGCCGCAGCCGGCCGTCCTGCGGCAGGCGGCGCTCGGCGATGTTGAGGCCCGCCATCACCTTGATGCGGCTGACCAGCGGCGCCCGCATCGCGGCCGGCAGCGGCGGCATGTCGCGCAGCACGCCATCGATGCGGAAGCGGATGGCAAGGCGATCGTCGGTCGGCTCGATATGAATGTCCGACGCCCGCGCATCGGAGGCCTGGGCGATCAGCCGGTTGACGGCGCGGATCACCGGCGCGTCGCTGACCAGGTCGCGCATCCGCTCCAGATCCTCGCCATCGACGGCTTCATCGAGCGTGTCGGGGGCGGCGGCGTCATGGTCGAGCCGGGCCAGCGCCGCCTCGATGTCGCTCGCCGCGGCAACGACGCGGCGCACCGGGCGGCCGAGCGCGAAGGCCAGTGCCCTGGCGACGAAATCATCGAACGGATCGGCGACGGCGACGATCAGCTCCGGTTCGAGCGCCAGCGGCAGGCACAGCGATTCACGCAGGAAGGCCATCGACAGCGGTTCGGCGCGGACGCCATGGCCAAGGATCTCCGCCTGGCCGGCGAGCGGCAGGCCAGTGGCCGCCGCCAGCGTTTCGGCGAGCCGGCCTTCCGGCACCAGCCCGAGCCGGGTCAGCACGGTCACCAGCCGCTCGCCGCTTTCGCGCTGGACGAGCAGGGCACGCGCCAGCGCCTCTTCGGCGATCAGCCCGGCGTGGCGCAGCGCCGTCTCGATATCGGGGGCCCGGATGCCGACAGGCACCGGCGCAGCGCCGGCGGGCGCATTTCCGGTGTCGTCTGCCTCCAGGATCGGGAGGCCGGGCAATCCCTGGCGTTCCAACGAAACTCGTCCTCAAATGGTTCGGCGCCGCACTGCCCCTGCGGTGCCGCGCCCTCAGCGGCCAGCGCATAGCATGACCCGATAGGACGGCGCGAGCCGGGCAAGATTGCCGCTCGCGATGTCCCGCCACAAGGTCGCCCGCTTGCCCGCCGGCCGACCGCTGTTCCCGCTCCTATGGCCGATATGCTGCGAAATTGTGGCAAACAGCGCTGCCGGACGGTCGCCTTTTGGCGCCGAACGCGGCCTCGGCACAATTATTCGCCCGATTTCGCAACTGTTAACAAGCTTTGTCGCCAGGCCGGCGCTTTTGGTTCGCGGGAATCACAAAT
>JAIXZK010000273.1 GCA_027489695.1 Sphingomonadales bacterium | reverse complement strand
TCGGACGGCATCACCACCGCCGCCGGCATGGCCAGCAGCCGCGCCGCCAGCGCCACGCCCTGGGCGTGATTGCCCGACGAGAAGGCAACCACCCCGGCGGCCCGCTGCTCGGGCGCGATCGCCGCCAGCCGGTTATAGGCGCCGCGGAACTTGAACGAGCCGGTGCGCTGCAGATTCTCGGGCTTCAGGAAAATGCGGCCACCGCAGGCGGCATCGAGCGCGGCGCTGGTCAGCAATGGCGTGCGCACGGCGACGCCGGCGATGCGCTGCGCGGCCTCGCCGACTTCGGCGGAAGTGACGGGCTCTGGATGTTTCGAAGTCATTGAAAAAGGCTCCATTCCGGTCCCGCGGAGGCATGCGGCAAGCTGTTGATAGGCCAGAGAAAAACATGAATTTCAAGGGGGCTAAAAAAACGCTTTACATGGGGGGGGTCCAACCATAGATAGCGCCTCCGCTGCCCCATGGGACTTCCACCGCAAGGCAGCTTTGGTGCCGGCCGTACTCCGGCAACTTTGCTCACCTCGGAGGTCCCTTGAATTGCACGAAGACCATAACGCGCTGGGGGTAGCGCTTGGACTGCGTCCGACGCAGCCCATCACCCTCGTCCGCCCGCACGCTGCGCATCGCGCTGCCCGGTACTTTATTGAAAAGTTCCCGGGAACCTCGATGTATGCGGTGAAGGCCAATCCGTCGCCCGATCTGATCGTGGCGCTCTGGGATGCCGGCATCACGACTTTCGACGTCGCGTCGATCGCCGAAGTGCGCCTGGTCCGGGGCCTGCTGCCGGAAGCCAGTTTGTGCTTCATGCATCCGGTGAAGGGCGAGGAAGCCATTGCCGAGGCCTATCACAGCCATGGTGTGCGCACTTTCAGCCTCGATTCCGAAGCCGAGCTCGCCAAGATCGTCGCCGCCACGGCGCGCGATGGCGTCAATGCCACCGACCTGACGCTCTGCGTCCGGCTGCGGGTGTCGTCGGCGCATTCGAAGCTCAGCCTCGCGTCGAAGTTCGGCGTCGCTGCCGAGGATGCCGGGCCGTTGCTTGTCGCTACCCGCCAGGTCGCCGATGCGCTCGGCATCTGCTTCCATGTCGGCAGCCAGGCGATGAGCCCGCAGGCCTATGCCGAAGCGCTGGCCCAGGTGCGCACCGCGATCGTTGGCGCCGGCGTCACCGTCGATGTGGTCGATGTCGGTGGCGGCTTCCCGTCGGTCTATCCGGGCATGGAGCCGATCGCGCTCGATGCCTATTTCGAAGTGATCAGCCGCGCCTTCGAAGCGCTGCCGGTCAGCTATTCGGCCGAACTCTGGTGCGAGCCGGGCCGGGCGCTGTCGGCGGAATATGCCTCGGTGCTGGTGCGCGTCGAAGCCCGCCGTGACGATGTGCTCTACATCAACGATGGCGCCTATGGCGCCCTGTTCGATGCCGCGCACATCCACTGGCGCTTCCCGGCCAAGCTGGTGCGCGAAGGCGGCTCGCGGGCGCGGACCATGGGCTTCAGCTTCTATGGCCCGACCTGCGACGACATGGACTTCATGCGCGGCCCGTTCGAACTGCCCGCCGACGTCCGTGCCGGCGATTACATCGAACTCGGCATGCTCGGCGCCTATGGCTCGGCGATGCGCACCGGCTTCAACGGCTTCACCGCGGGGGCGACCATCATCGCCCGCGACGAGCCGATGGAGACCGTCTACGGCGCCGACGAAGAGACGCCGGACAACATCGTCCAGCTGCGCCAGAAGTAAGTCCCTGCCCCTCCCGGCTACGGGAGGGGCATTTCTTCCCCCCTCCCGCATGCGGGAGGGGTCGGGGGTGGGCATTGCCTGGCCCCCTCAACCAGACCAGACCCCGCTCCTGTCGAGCGAAGTCGAGGCACGCCCGCAGGCAGGGCGTGCCTCGACTTCGCTCGGCACTACCGGCTATTGGCCCTCGAACCGCTTTCCAGCCCCGCTGCCTTTCCCCCCGGAGACCCCCATGACCGACCAGATCAACGACACCCGCAAGGCCGAACTTCTCTCGAACGTCGTCCGCCATATCGACATCAAGAGCTTCGACGCCCGCCCGATCATCGACCAGATGGGCGGCATGAGCTTCACCTCGCGTGACCTCGCCCGCGCCACCGGCATCTACAATGCCATGCTCGAGGACAAGGACTGCTCGATCTTCCTGGTCATCGCCGGGTCGACCTCGGCCGGCGGCTGCATGGACCTCTATGCCGATCTGCTCGCCAACAACATGATCGACGGCATCGTCGCCACCGGCGCCTCGATCGTCGACATGGATTTCTTCGAAGGCCTGGGCCACAAGCATTACCAGGCGCTCGAAATCCCCGACGACAATGAACTGCGCTCGCTCTACATCGATCGCATCTACGATACCTATATCGACGAAGAACAGTTGCAGGATTGCGACCACACCATCTTCGAAATCGCCAACAGCCTGGAACCCAAGGCCTATTCGAGCCGCGCCTTCATCCGCGAGATGGGCAAGTATCTCGTGGAACACGGCAAGAAGGAGAACAGCCTGGTCAAGCTGGCGTACGAGCATGACGTGCCGATCTTCTGCCCGGCGTTCGTCGATTCGTCGGCCGGGTTCGGCCTCGTCAAGCACCAGGTCGAGAACGCCAAGGCCGGCAAGCCGTACATGGTATTGGATGCCATCGCCGATTTCCGCGAACTGACCGACATCAAGATCAAGGCCGGCACCACAGGCCTGTTGATGATCGGCGGCGGCGTGCCGAAGAACTTCATCCAGGACACGGTCGTCTGCGCCGAAATCCTCGGCCATGACGATGTCCAGATGCACAAATATGCCGTGCAGATCACCGTCGCCGACGTCCGCGACGGTGCCTGCTCGTCGTCGACCCTCAAGGAAGCCGCAAGCTGGGGCAAGGTGCAGACCACGCAGGAACAGATGGTCTTCGCCGAAGCCGGCTCGGTGATGCCGCTGCTGGCGTCGGACGCCTATCACCGTGGGGCTTGGCGCACCCGCGCCAAGCGGGCCTTCGGCAAGATGTTCGCCTGAGGCGGCCATCACTTGACTTGAACTGCGGAATGCGGCCCTCCCCTGCACAAGGGGAGGGCCTTTTTCATGAATTCACCAATACTGGCACCGATCGTCGCGCTGGCGGCGTGGACGATGGTGATGTGGCTGTGGATGTACGCCACCCGCCTGCCCGCCATGGCGCGCGCCGGCATCGATGGCGCGAAGATGGTCGGCAGCACCGGGCGATCGCTGCGTGACGACCTCGCCGCCGCCGGGGAACTGCGCGCCTGCTGGGTGGCGGACAATTACAACCATCTGCTCGAACAGCCGGTGGTCTTCTACGCCATCGCGCTGGTGCTGGCGCTGATCGGCCAGGGTGACGGCGTCAACCTCGCCTTCGCCTGGGGCTATGTCGGCCTGCGCGTGCTGCACAGCCTGGTGCAGGCCCTGAGCAACCGCGTCGTCATCCGCTTCGCGATATTCGCGCTGGCCAGCCTGTTGCTGATCGGCCTGGTATTGCACGCCGCGCTGGCATTGCTGCACGGCTGAGGCACAACCCGCCATGGCATCGATCGTCGTCGCTTCGCAGCCCTGGGGCTGGTCGCACCGGGTCGAATCCCGGTTCGCGCCGCTCGTCGCCCGGCTGGAAGCGCGCGCCGAGGCCGATGCGGCAGGGTATCGGCGGCGGGTACTGGCGGCGGCGCTGCTCGGCTATGCTTTCCTGGCCGTGATCCTTGCCCTGCTGCTTGGCGGCATCGCCCTGCTTGTCGGCCAGATGGTCGTGACGAAGGTCAGCGGCGGCGCCGTCCGGCTGGTGCTGCTGCTGTCGATCCCGACCTGGCTGCTGCTCCGCTCGCTGTGGTTCCGGCTCGAACCGCCGCAAGGCCTGCCGATCACCGCCGCCGAGGCACCGGCGCTGTTCGAGGCCATCGAGGCGGTGCGCTCTGCCTGCGCTGGCCCGCCCTTGTATCAGGTCTTGATCACCGCCGACTTCAACGCCGCCATCGTCCAGCATCCGCGCTTCGGGTTGTTCGGCGGCTATCGCAACTATCTGCTGGTCGGGCTGCCGCTGATGCAAGCGCTCGAGGTCGCGGCATTTTCGGCGGTGGTCGGGCATGAATTCGGCCATCTCGTCAATTCCGACGGCAAGATCGGCAGCTTCGTCTATCGCGTTCGCGCCACCTGGGCGCGGCTGTCGGAACGGCTGGGCGATGGCGGCACCGGGGCGGTGCTGCGCCGCTTCTTCGCCTGGTACGGGCCCTGGTTCAACGCCTACAGCTTCGTTCTCGCCCGCCAGGCCGAATATGCCGCCGACCGGGTGGCCGCGCAGGTCACCAGCGCGGACGTGGCGGCGCAGGCGCTGACCACCGTCGCCGTCGAAGCGCAACGCTATGATTCCCAGCATTGGGATGCCGTTTTCGCCCAGATCGGCGCCGGACCGCAGCCGCCGGCGATGCCCTTTGCCAGCGCTCGCGGCTTCTTTGCCGATACGGGGGCCGATCGTCGGGCATTGCTGCGGCTGGCGCTCGCTCAGGCCACCGGGCTCGACGACACGCATCCGGCGCTGGCGCAGCGCCTTGCCAGCCTTGGCCACAGCGCGGCGCCGCCGCCACCCTGCCGACAGGCGGCGGCCGATGTCCTGTTGCCTGACGGCGGCGCCGGGATTGCCGCGGATTTCGATCTGCAATGGTGGGCCAATATCGCCGACGCCTGGGCCGCCGACCATGCCGCCCACCAGGCCAGCGCGGCGCGGCTGGCAGTGCTGGAAGAAAGCAAGGCCGATTGGCGCGGGCAGGACAAATGGGACCATGCCTGGCTGACCGAGCGGCACCGCGGCGGCGCGGCGGCCGAACCGCTGTATCAGGCGCTGATCGAAAGCCCCGGCGAGCCCGATGATGTGCCGGCGGCGCGCTTTGCCCTGGCGCGACTGCAGCTCGCGGAGGGGCGCCGCGAGGGTCTCGACGCGATGGAGGCGCTGGTCGCCGATGACGCCGCGGCAAGCTTCGTCGCCGAAGCAGCCCGGCTGGCGCTGCTATCGCTGGCCAGCCAGCCGACGGAAGACGCCGCCGCGACCGCGCGCTGGCGAGCGCGATCGGCCGCCGAAGCCGCTCGCAGCGCCGCGCTCGATGCCGAACTTGTCCGGCTGGATCACCGGGCCGAGTTCATCGATGAACCGCCGCCGCTGGCGCTCGCCGAGGCGGTGGCCACGGTCGCCGCCGGCGACAAAAGAGTGAAGCGCGTGCGGATCGGCCGTCGTCGCCTTGTCAACGGCCCGCCCGGCGAGCAGATCGTCATCGGTTTCCAGACGCGCTGGCATTTCCTCGAGCAGGACTATGCGGCGCTGCTCGACGATCTGCTGGCCGCTGCCGCGCCGCATGGCCAGGCGCTGGCCATCCAGACCAATGGCGGCCGCCGCTGGCTGCGGCGACGGCTGGCGAAGCTCGCCGGCAATCTGGTGTACCGACGGTAGGGTTCAGGCCTTTTTCAGAAACTCCGTCCGCAGCACCAGGCCTTTGATCTTCTCGACCCGGCAATCGACTTCCTCAGGATTGCCGGTCAGCCGGATGCCCTTGACCAGCGTGCCGCGCTTCAGCGTCGTCGAGGTGCCCTTGACCTTCAGATCCTTGATCAACGTCACATTGTCGCCATCGGCGAGCAGGGTCCCGTTGCTGTCACGTGTCTCGTCGGCCATGGCTGGGTTCCCTCGCGCACCGCTCTAGGCGGAGCGGCGGCGATCAGCAATTCTCGTATTTCCAGTGCAGCCGTTTGCCCTCGGCACATTGCGCGACGGTGGTCGCGATGCGCCGTGCCCGCGTCGCCGGCTGTTTCGCGGTCACCACCCATTCGACATAGTCGCGTCGCGCCCCCGGCGGAAAGCCCTGGAACGCCGCCTGCGCCGCGGCATCGCCGGCCAGCGCCGCCGCCAGATCCTCGGGCATGGCCAGCGCCGGCTTGGGCGACGCAGCGCGCGGCCGCGATGGCGCGCCGCTGGCAATCAGCGCCGCCGCCGCCTGCAGGCGCGCGGCGAGTTCGGCATCGGGCGGCAGATCGGCGAGGCCGGTCAGCTTGCCGAACTGCCCCATGCCGTCGCCGCTCGCCATCGGGCTGCCGTCAAAGATGCCAAGCCCGACATGCGCCTTGAACGCCGCCATCATCGCCAGTCGCTTGCCGCCATGCTCGAAGAACGGCATGCCCCATTTGATCGTCTCGGTGGCGCCGGGGATCGTCGCATGGACGAGCTGGCGAAGGTGCGCGAGCACCGGCCGGGCAAAGCCCTCGGCGCCGGCGATATAGGCGTCGATCCGATCGTCCTGCATGGTCGCCTCTCCCGTCGCTGTTATCGCAGCGCCGTTCTTGCGGTGCAATCGCGGCGGCGCCCGGCCTGCGACACGCCTCCTCTCTCCAAGCCGCATCGGACGTGATATGATCCCCACCAAATTCGGGGAGGGTTCGACATGCGACTTCAGCTCGGCGCGGCAGTTTTCCTGGCCCTTGGCGCGGCAAGTGCGCAGGCCGCCGGCTCCGGCGGCGGCATGTCCATGCCGAGCGCATCCGCCCCCGCCTATGACCCGACCGCCGATTACGCCAAGGGCGTCGAAGCCTTCAAGGCCGGCGACTACAAGACCGCCGACAAGGCCTTCCGCCGGGTGGTGACCGCGGTGCCCAAGGATGTCGCGGCGCTGCTGTTCGCCGGCATGACCAAGACCGCGCTCGGCGAATTCAAGGCCGCCGCCAGGACGCTGGAACGCGCCGCCAAGATCGATCCGCAGTCGATTCCGGTGCGCCGCGAATTCGCCATCGCACTGAAGAAGCTCGGCGACGCCCGCGCCGATGCCGAGCTTGCCGAACTCAAGGCTCGCGCCGGCAGCTGCGCCGAAAGCTGCCCCCAGGCCGAGGATCTGAAGACCGCCATCAGCGCCGTCGAGGCCGCCACCGCCGCCACGCCGGTCGCCGCGCTGCCGCCAGCGACGATGCTCGCCGGCCAGGGCGCCGGCGATGCCGCCTATCGCGGCGCGGTCGCGCTGATCAACGAGGGCCGCTACGCCGCCGCCATCGCCCAGCTGCGCGACGCCGCCGATGCCTTCGGCCCGCACCCCGATGTGCTGACCTATATCGGCTTCGCCTGGCGCAAGCTCGGCGAGTTCGATCGTGCCGAGACCTATTACCGCCAGGCATTGGCCATCGCCCCCGATCACCTCGGCGCCACCGAATATTATGGCGAGCTGAAGGCCGAACGCGGCGATATCGCCGGCGCCCGCGCCATGCTGGCGAAGCTTGAGGCGCAATGCCGCTTCGGCTGCATCGAGGCCGAGGATCTGCGCCGCTGGATCGACGCCCGGGCAGGCTGAGTGGCCGGCATCTTGCGCCGCCGGCGCGCGGCGGTCCTGCTCGCCCTGTCGCTGGCAACCGCGTCGAACGCCGCCGAACCGCCGCTGCGCGCCATGCGCTGGCTGCCGGCGAACAGCGATCGCGTCGCCCTGCTCACCCGGGCGCCGGCGGAGTGCCTCACCCCCGCCGCCACCCCGGCCCAGGCCCTCGCCATCGAGATCGGCCGCGCCGCGTTCCGCACGCCGCTGCTGCTCGGCGGCCAGGCGGCGCGCGCCGGGCTCAGCTGCGACAGCTGCCATCAGAGCGGCCGCGGCAATCCGGCCTTTGCCTTTCCCGGCATTTCGGGCGCGCCGGGCACCGCCGATGTCACAGCCGCGCTGTTCAGCCGGCGGCGCGGCGACGGCATCGCCAACCCGCGGCCGATCCCCGATCTGACGGTCGACGCGCGGCGCATCGCCCCGGCGGCGTTGCCCGCCTTCGTCACCGGGCAAATCGTCGAGGAATTCGACGGTGCCGCCCCGCCGCCCGCCGTGCTCGCCGGCCTCGTCGCCTATCTGAATGCCCTGGACGCGCGCGCCTGCCCGGATGGGCCTGCCGCCACCACGCCGATCACCGCCGCCGCGACGCTGGCGGACGCCGGCCGCGCCATCACCGCCGCCCGCGCCGCGCTCGCCGCCGGCGATGCGGCGACGGCCGCGCTGATGGTCCTCGCCGCCCGCGCCCAGCTCGGCCGGCTCGACGAGCGCTTCCCCGCCGCGCAGCAACGCCCGATCCGCGCCGCCGACAGCGCGCTCGCCGCCACCCTGCCCGCCATCCGCGCCCGCGACGCCCGCGCCGCCACCCGCCTCGCCGCCGGGCAAGCCGCGATACCGGCCCTGGCCCGCAAACTCGCCGCCGCCCGCCGGCGTTCGCTCTACGATCCGGCCCGGCTGGCGGCCGTGATCGCTGGGCCACCGCCGGCAGCGAGCGCTGTCACTACGGCACGCCAACCGAAGTGAACGACAGACCCCAGATCTTTCGATTTAAATGTACTGTCCCCGGAATTCCCCGACCTCAACCCCATCGAGATGGCCTTCGCCAAACTCAAGGCGCATCTGCGAAAAGCCAAGGCGCAAACCATCGACGCCCTGTGGAAAGCCGTCGGCTCAATCTGCGACCTTTACGACCCCAAGGAATGCTGGAACTACCTCAACGCAGCCGGATATGTTGCAAATTAATCGCTCGATGCTCTAGCACACTGTCACCGTAATCTCATGTCGGCCGGTGTCGGACGCCAAACGTCATTGCTTCCGCGAACTCCACGAGCACTCAGCCGCTCCGCCTCAAATGCTCGACCAGACGCAAACGGAGAAAGCACTTCGCTTTCTGCGGCGAAGAAATATTCTATAATCTCTTGTAGAAGTGAAAGTCGCTGGCGTCGCGGCGGAGCTTTCCGCGGGCATACGCCCCTATTAGCGCATGGTCTTCTGGCGCATCACCCGGCATGTCGATCTTCTCGCCGGGGAAGCACAAATCACCAAGGCGCGCAAATATCTCTTCTCGTCGATCCCTAAATTCATTTTCGGTTACGAAAACGGCTACCGCATCATGAAAGCCGATCAGATATCTCCCAATATCAACAGGAACAACTTTGAAATTATATAGGTTGTCAAAATCCCTGATCAGCTCCCTCGCATATGCCTCATCGTCGTCGGTCTTCTTTACAAAAAGCAACGTTCCGTTTTGTAGGATGCTTACATTTCCCTTGCCGTTGGTAAGGGTGCTCACAATGCCTTCCAGTTCTTCGGGAGGAACTGCGCTCTCGGGTTCCCAAGCCAGTTGGATCGAGCTCATCGTGGTTTCACCTGCTGTTGCCCAAAAATGTATCTAGAATCGATTTTCCCATGAAAAAGGAACTCGCGTTCAGGAAGTCCTATCTGAGGATTCGGCTCAAAGAATGCCATCGGGTTCTCATAGTTAGTAAGTTGCGGGGACACGATACTTATCTCCCTCATAGTTGCGAGGACACGATACTTATCTCCCTCTATCTCTGCCCGATCTCGGCCCTGGGCGTTGCCGTGCCAGCGTCCGGCCGGTGCTCGCATCCAGATGCGCCACGAATGCCGCCGAGCCAAAGGGGCGGCCGGGTGCAGAATGGCCATTGGCGTCATTTGCCAAGGATACCGTCTGCCCGCCCGATGTCACAATCACATATGGCGTGAGGCCATGGCGGGGATGGCGCCGCGACAAATCCGCCGCACCCGCCTGTCCTACGCGCGCCAACTGGGCTATGGTCGGCAGGCTTTCCCCCGCCGCGTTCGGCGACTTTCGATTCAGCTCTTTCTCATCGTCGGGTGACTGAACTTCGGTGAACTTCCGGACTTTCGGGCCACGTCGCCGCCTACCTTCAGCGCCGGAATTCGGCGACCAGTTCGACATGCGTCGACCAGCGGAATTGCGCCACCGGCCAGAGCCGCACCAGCCGATAGCCGCCGGCGACCAGCCGCTCGGCGTCGCGGGCGAAGTTGCTGGGGTTGCACGATACCGCCACCACCAGCGGCACCTTGCTCGCCGCCAGTGCCGCCGATTGCGCCGGGGCGCCGGCGCGGGGGGGATCGAAGACCACCGCATCGAAGCCGGCGAGCTCGTCCGGCGTCAGCGGCCGGCGGAACAGGTCGCGGTGCGCCGTCGTCACCGGCCGGCCGGCGGCGCGCGCCGCGCCTTGCAACGCCGCCACCGCCGG
>JAIXZK010000208.1 GCA_027489695.1 Sphingomonadales bacterium | reverse complement strand
GGCAGCGACGCCGTATCCAGCCGCACCGGCTTCCAGCGCTCGGTGGCGAACAGCGGCGACTGGTCGGCATAGTGCGGCGAACCGGTACGGATGGTCGCGGCACCGAAATGGTGGACCGATTGCGACCGCACCGGGCCAGCCTTCGGCCATTCGATCAGCATGATGAAGCCATCGCCATTGTCGGCGACGCGGCGGCCATCGGGCGCGGTCTTGCCGATGATGGCGCGCAGCGTCTCGGGCCCGCCATAGAGCGGCAGGTCGAGCTTGCCGCGCCGCAAGCGCTGATAGTCGCCGAGCGGCACTTCCAGCCGGCCGAAGGGCTTTTGCACCGCATCGACGGCCTCCCGCAGCGCCGTCGCCGGATCGGCGAGCGGCACGCCGAGATAGGCGGTGCGCGCCGCCGGGGCGATTACCACCGTCACCAGCGTATCGGCCGGCCCCTGCCCGTCCAGCGTCCAGTCCCAGCGCGCGATCAGCGCCTGTGCCGCGGCAAGATCGGGGGCGCCGCTGGTATCGACGGCGGCGATCCGCGCCAGCCAGCGCCCGGCCCAGCCGTTCTTCGCATAGCCCTTGTCGAACTTGATGCGGAGCAGGTCGGCGCGCGAAATCGGCTTGTCGCCCAGTTCCGCGAACAGCGCCTGGTAGCGCTGCGCGCGGTTGGTGACGAAGCTTTCGACCCCCATTTCGGCGGGAAAGTCCGCGGCCCGCAGTTCGTCGGCCGGCGCCGTCGACAGGAAGGGATTGTTGTTCGAATTGGCGACCCACCCGGACGCCGGATCGACCACCATCGGGTCCGCCGACCAGGGCAGATAGCCGGTCCACACCGCCTTCGAAGTGTCGCCGGGCAGCACGCCGGGCCAGTCGAAGCCCTTCGCCCGCGCCGGAAAGCGCGCATTGTAGAACATGCCGATATGGCCGGCGGCATCGGCATAGACGAAATTGGTGCCGGAAATCGCCTGCATCGCCATGATACCGCGCCATTCCGCGAAGTTCCGGGCCTTGTTCAGCCGGTAATATTGCTCGACCTGTCGCACATCGCCGAAGCCGGCATAGCGGATGGCGAACACGCCGCGCTCGTTGCGGATCGCCGGGCCGTGCACGCTGCGCAGGATTTCGCGAGGAATCGGCAGCACCAGCGGCCCGAACTTCACCCGCAGCCACACGGTTCGCTTCTCCAGCGGCCGCCAGGCACCGTCATAGCGATAGGAATCGCCTGCTTCGTTGAGCTTCAGCGCGTAGATATCGATGAGGTCGGGGCGATTGACGGTGTTCGCCCAGCCGAGATTGCGGTTGTGGCCGAGCAGCGGATAGGGCGCGCCGGGGAAAAGCGCCCCGGCAAAGTCCCAGCCTTCATCGCTGTGCACCACCAGTTCCCACCAGCTGACCCCGCCGGACCAGGGTTGGTGCGAGTTGACGATCAGCCGCGTGACGCCATCCGACGACCGCCGCCCGGCAATGGCAAAGGCATTCGACCCGCGTTCATCGGCGGGGCCGGCGTCGCGCGGCACCGGTTTTCCCGCCGCCAGCGCCGAAAGCGGCCGGTCCAGGCCGAAAAAGAACGGCGATCGCAGCATGAATCCGGCGACAATGTCGCGGCCGTTGACCGGAAACAGCCCGCGCAGCCGCTGTTCGGCGGGGTGTTTCGCGGCATATTCGTTCAAGCCCTGGGCATAGGCTTCGATCAGCGCGCGGGTGGCCGGCGACAAATCGCCATAATGCGCCGCGGCCGTGGCATTGGCGCCGAGCAAGGCGCCGGCATAGTCGATTCCGGCGCCATCCTTGCCGGTTATCGCGCCGAGACGGCCGCGAATGGCCGCAACAATCTCCTCGATGTTGCGGAAATCATCCTCGGCATGGGCAATGGCGATGCCATAGGCGACATCGGCATCGGTCTTGCCATGGATATGCGGCACGCCGAAACCGTCGCGAACGATGCGAACGTCGCGCTTTTTCACCGGATCGGGCACCGAACCGCGCGCCGACAGATTGTCCCAGCTGGCCAGGCCGACGAAAACCGTCGCCAAAAGCGCGGCGAATGCCAGCAGACCCTGCAACCAGCGCGGCATCAGCGCGCTTGCCCCACCAGTTCGCCGCCCTTGATCACCGCTTTCGGCGCCATCAGCACGGTCACATCGCGCGTCGGATCGCCCGCAACCGCGACCATATCGGCATAACGTCCAACGACAAGCGCGCCGACATCCTTCGAACGCCCCAGCGCCTCACCGGCGTTGACCGTCGCCGCCTGGATCGCCTGCATCGGCGTCAGCCCCCATTCGACCATCTTGGCGAACTGCCGGGCGTTCTGGCCGTGCGGATAGACGCCGGCATCGGTACCATAGACCATGCGCACCCCGGCACGCACCGCGCGCTGGAAGGTCTCGCGCTGCGCCCGGCCGATGGCGCGCTCCTTCTCCAGGCTTTCCGGGAAGACGCCGTTCTTTTCACCTTCGGCGAGGATGTAATCGTCGTTGTAGATGTCCATGCTGAACCAGGCGCTCTTGGCCTTGGCCAGCGCAAAGGCTTCCTCGGTAGCGAGGCTGGCATGTTCGATGGTGTCGGCGCCGGCCTTCAGCGCGGCGACAATCCCCTCCGGGCCATGGGCATGGACGGCCACTTTCATGCCGAGCATATGCGCCTCGGCAACCAGCGCATCCATCTCGGCTTGCGAATATTGCTGCCCGCCGACGGTATCGGTCTTCGAGAATACCCCGCCGGTGCCGCAGAATTTGATGACTTCGGCGCCCCATTTGCGCAGCTGCCGCACCTTGGCGCGGATCTCCTCGGGGCCATTGGCAATGCCCGGCGTAGGCACCGTCACATCGGGCGGGAATTCGGTGGAATCGCAATGGCCGCCGGTGGCGCCGATCGCATAGGTGGCGGGCACGATGCGCGGGCCGGGAATGTCGCCGCGGCTGATCGCCTGCTTCAACCCGACATCGTCGAGGCTGTTGGCGCCGACATTGCGCACCGTCGTAAAGCCGGCATCGAGCGTCAGTTTCGCATGTTTCACCCCGAGCACCGTCGCGAAGCTCGGCACGAATTCGAGCCCGCGATAGCCCGACAGGGTCGGATCGCCGGTCAGATGCACATGCATGTCGATGAGGCCGGGGAGCAGCGTCACCGCGCCGAGATCGACGCGGCGGGCGCCGGCCGGGATGGCGGTGGTGGCGGCCGGCCCGGCGGCGAGGATACGGCCGCGGCCATCGTCATTGTCGGCAACGACAACGGCATTGTCGATCACCCGCCCGGCGATGACATCGACCATATGCGCCGCGGTATAGGCAACCGGCGCCGCGCCGGCTGCCGATGCCAGCCCCGCGGCTGCGAATCCGGTCACCAAGATGTTTGCCTGCTTCATCCGCCCTGCCCCGCCCCGACCGTTCAATTGCAGCAAGGCTTAGGCGGCGGCAACGGTGCTGCCAAGCCATGTGCACCAGCCACAGCCTCGCACGGTGCGGGCGCGGCGGCCCGCGCCTGTCCTGAGCGCCGCGAAAGCGCCGCCCGAGGCGGGGTCACGCGCCGGCGCGGCGCTCCACCAGCGCCGCCAGGAACTGGTCGCAGGCCCGATCCCAGCTCCACAGCGCGCCATAGGCGGCGGCGGCGCCACGGTCGCAGGCCAGGGCCCGGGCCATTGCCACCGACAGATCCTCGTCGACACCGCCAACCGGCACCGTGCCGCCCTCGATGCCAAGGCCGTCGGCGCCGAGGATGTCGAGCGGGCCCGGCACCGGATAGCCCGCGACCGGCGTGCCACAGGCCAGCGCCTCGATGATGACCAGGCCGAAGGTATCGGTCTTGCTGGCGAAGACCGAGATATCGGCGCCGGCATAGGCGCCGGCGAGCGCTTCGCCGTGCAACGCGCCGGTGAACAGCACCGCCGGATAGCGGGTTTTCAGCTCGGCCAGCGCCGGGCCGTCACCGACGACGACCTTGCTGCCCGGCCAGTCGGCGGCCAGAAACGCCTCGATATTCTTTTCGATCGCGACCCGGCCAACATGGACGGCGATCGGCCGGGGCAGATCGGCGAAGGCCGGATGCGGCGGCGTGTCGGGGCGGAACAGTGCCAGATCGACGCCGCGCGACCAGGGCCGGGTCTGCGTCAGGCCATGTTCGGCGAGTTCGGCGGCGAGCCGCGGCGTCGCTACCAGGATATGCTGCGCCGGGCCATGAAAGCGCGCCATCATCCGCCACACCGGCAGTGGCGACAGCCCGGTGCGGGCAGTGAAATAATCCGGGAAACGGGTATGGAAACTGGTGGTGAACGGCACCTTGTGGGCCAGGCACCAGCTGCGCGCCAGCCAGCCCAGGGGCCCTTCGGTGGCGATGTGCACCGCCTCGGGATCGAACTGGGAAATCAGCCGCGCCACCCGCCGCCGTGTTGTCAGCGCCAGCCGGATTTCGGGATAGCTCGGCATCGGCACCGAAAAGAAGCGATCGGGCGTGATGGTCTGAACGCGATGGCCACGCGCCGTGGCGATATCGACAACCGTCGACAGGGTGCGGACAACGCCATTGACCTGGGGCATCCAGGCATCGGAAACCAGGGTTATCCGCACGCCGGGTCAGGCGTCCCCGGCCGGAACGGCCCCAACCGGATCCGCCCCCACCGGATCTGCAACGATTTCAGCGCCGACAGGCGGCGCCGGTTCGCCCCGCGCCAATGCCGCGGTGCGGGTCGCCCAGTCGATGATCTCCATGCGGCCATCGCTGTATTCGACCAGCGCCGTGCAGCTTTCGACCCAGTCGCCGTCGTTGTAATAGGTGATGCCGCCGAAATCGCGGATTTCGGCGGAATGGATATGGCCGCAGACAACGCCATCGACGCCGCGTTCGCGGGCGGCATGGGCGACGGCTTCCTCGAACCGGCCGATGAAGGCGACGGCGTTCTTCACCCGGTGCTTGAGATAGGCCGAAATCGACCAGTATGGCAGGCCGAAGCGGCGGCGCACGGCGTTGAACCAGACGTTCAGCTTGAGCAGCGCCTGATAGGCAAAATCGCCGAGGAAGGCGAGCCAGCGGGCATAGAGCACGACGCCATCGAACTCGTCGCCGTGCAGCACCAGCAGGCGGCGGCCATCGGCGGTCTCGTGGATCGCTTCCTGCAGCACCTCGACCCCGCCAAAGGCCAGGCCGGTATAGTCGCGCATCGCCTCGTCGTGATTGCCGGGCACATAGACGACGCGGGTGCCCTTGTTGGCGAGCTTCAGCACCCGGCGCACGACGTCGTTGTGGCGCGGCGGCCAGTACCAGCCGCGCTTCAGCCGCCAGCCATCGATGATGTCGCCGACCAGATAGAGCGTCTCCGGCTTGATCGAGGTCAGGAAGTCATGAAGCAGTTCGGCGTTGCAGCCCTGGGTGCCAAGATGGGTGTCGCTGATCCAGACGGTGCGGAACTTCATCTTGCCGCGCGGGGTCAGCTCCTCCTCGTCTTCCCAATGGAATTTGCCGGGGGTCAGACCGTTCGTCGCGAGCGCGCCGGGCAGCGCCCCGCGCGTCTTCGCCATGGAGCCGGTGTCCCCTTGCAGGGCCTCCAGCGGCAGGGTCGCCATATCCGCCTCGCCTGTCTCTCGCCGCAATCGGGCTTATCCCTCACCCTCTAGATATAGTGGATGACAAACTTATGTCAGCAAGTGATTGGGGGTGACATCGCCCGACACCCCCATATCTGCCGCAAACGCCACGATCGGCGGCCTGGTTGCGACATGGGCGGCGTTTCGCGCCTCTTGCGCTGCATGCCGCGACTGGCGACCATGATGCCATGACCGTCTCCCTGCCCGACTCGCTAGCCGAGCTTTCCGCCCTTGCAGCCGTCGCGGCAATGACAAGCGGGCGGATCGCGGCGCGGGATTATGCCGAGGCGCTGCTCGCCGAAGCCGATGCCGGCGCCGCCCTCAACGCCTTCCTCACGCTCGATTCCGACGCGGTACGCGCCTCCGCCGACGAAGCCGACCGCCGCCTGGCGCGCGGCGAACCACCGGGCCTGCTCCATGGCCTGCCGATCCCGGTGAAGGACAGTGTCGCCACCGCCGGCATCGCCACCAGCGCCGGCACAAGGGCGCTCGACGGCTTTCTGCCGGCGCGCGATGCCGCCATCATCGAACGGCTGAAGGCGGCGGGCGCCAGCGTGATGGGCAAGACCGCCATCCATGAATTGTCGCTCGGCTGGACCAGCGACAACCAGGCCTTCGGCGCGGTGCACAATCCCTGGGACCCGTCCCGCATTCCCGGCGGCAGCACCGGCGGCACCGCGGCGGCAGTGGCGGCGCGGATCGCGCCCTTGGGCGTTGCCGAGGATACGCAG
>JAIXZK010000392.1 GCA_027489695.1 Sphingomonadales bacterium | reverse complement strand
CCGGCGCTGAGCAGCAGCAGCAGCGGCGCGATGGCGATATCCTGGAACAGCAGGATGCCGAAGGCGGTGCGCCCGGCCTGGCTGCTCATCCGGCCGCTGGCGCTGAGCATCTGCAGGCCGACCGCGGTCGAGGACAGCGCCAGCGCCAGTGCCAGGGTCAGCGTCGCCTGCGCCCCCAGCGCGAAGGGCAGCAGCATCAGCCCGAGCAGCAGCGCCGACCCGCCAAGCTGCGCCGCCCCCAGCCCGAAGACCAGGTGGCGCATGGTTCGCAGCCGTTCCAGCGACAGTTCGAGGCCGAGCGCGAACAGCAGCAGGGTGATGCCCATTTCCGCCGGTGCTTCGAGCGCGTCGGTATCCGAAATGGTGACGGCATCGAGGCCGGGATAGCGCCCGACAAGACCGCCGAGCAGGTTCGGGCCGACGATGACGCCGACCAGGATGAACCCGACCACCGGCGAGATGCGCAGTGCCGCGAACGCCGGGATGACAAGCCCTGCCGCGCCGAGCACGACGACGATGTCCTGGAAGCTGGCGGAATCGATCGGCAGGGCCATGGCGCCAAAGTGGCACGGATCGGACCGCGATGTGAGCGGCTTTTCGATTGTCGTGATTCCGCGGCGTGGCTAGCGTGGCGCCGCGGAAATATCCGGGGAGCAGGGGATGCGGACAGCAATCATCGTGGCGGCATCGTTGCTGGTGGCGGCGGCCGCGCAGGCGCAATCGGCGCCGGTCCCCGCCGGCGCCATCACCGCCGCCGATCCGGCGTCGATCGTCAAGGCGCTGCAGGCCGGCGGCTATCGCGGCGCCATGAAGACCAACAAGACCGGCCAGCCCTATGTCGAAAGCGCCGCCAACGGCTCCACCTTCGCCATCGACCTCTACAATTGCGACGACAATGACAAGAAAATCGGCTGCAAGACCATGTTGTTCTCGACCTGGTGGAAGCCCGAACCCTATCTGACCGTGGCGCTGGCCAATCGCTACAACAGCAAGTCGATGTTCGGCCGCGCCTATATCAACGACAAGTCGGAACTGGTGCTGGAACTGCCGGTGACCACGGTCGGCGGCATCAACCAGGCCAATTTCGAGGATCTGGTCGATTGGTGGAGCAATGTCGACAACGAGATGGACAAGCTGATCGACGACGCCGCCAAGCCGCCTGCGAAGCCGGCGGTGGTCACCCCGACCAGCAATCGCAGCGCCGGCTGAGCCTCAGCGCTCGGTCAGCCGCGGCATCAGTTCGACGAAATTGCAGGGGCGGTGGCGGCTGTCGAGCTGGTCCTTCAGGATACCGTTCCAGCCGTCCTTCACCGCGCCGGTCGATCCCGGCAGGCAGAAGATATAGGTGCCGCGCGCCACGCCGGCGGTGGCGCGCGATTGCACCGTCGAAGTGCCGATGCTCTGGAAACTCAGCCAGCGGAACAGCTCGCCGAAGCCGGGGATGATCTTTTCGGCGACGGCATCGAGCGCCTCGGGCGTCACGTCGCGGCCGGTGACGCCGGTGCCGCCGGTGGAAATGATGCAGTCGATGGCGGGATCGTCGATCCAGCCGGTGAACTGCGCCACCAATGCCGGCACATCGTCTCGAACGATGGCGCGCGCGGCGAGGACGTGCCCGGCCTCGGCGAGCAGTGCCGCCAGCGTGTCGCCGGAGCGATCGTCGGCGGCGGTGCGGGTGTCGGACACGGTCAGCACGGCGATGCGGACGGGCAGGAAGGGCAGGGTGGGGTCGATCGGCATGGCGGCAGGGTAGTGCGCGCCGCGCCGCCTGTCATTGGCCGTCGCCCGCCGGCGTGGTAGATTGCCGCATCGGGAGGTGGGGACCATGTTCGAAACAGCCGTTGCCGTGGCGTTCGTCAATGTCAGCGATCGCGAGAAGGGCCGCGCCTTTTATCGAGACACGCTCGGGCTGACCCTGGAAGCCGAGGACGAATATGGCGAATTCTATACCTTCGGCGCGGCGCGGCTGCGGCTGACGCCGATCCCCGGCCACAAGAGCCATGACCATCCGGTCGCCGGCTGGCAGGTGCCGGACATCGCCGCCACCGCCGCGGCGCTCAAGGCGCGCGGCGTCGCGCTGACGATCTATCCCGGCATGGGCCAGGACGAACTGGGCATCTGGTCGACACCCGATGGCGTGGCGAAGGTCGCCTGGTTCCACGACCCTGACGGCAATTGCCTCAGCCTGAACCAGGCCGGCTGACCCGCTTCAATTGCTGGCGGTGACGCTGAGGTTGCCGGCGGCTGGCGGGTTCGGTGTCGCCGCCGGCACCGCCCGCGGCTCAACCTTCACCCCCGCCGCGCCCGGCATGCCCGGAAAGCGCGGCCACAGGCCGGCGGCGATGGCGTCCATGCTTGCCGGCTGCACCCCGTCGCGCAGCTGGTACATCCACAGGTTGCGCATCACCACTTCGACATAGTGGCGGGTTTCCTTGAACGGGATCGATTCGATGAACAGCAGCGGATCGCCGCGATCATCGAGCGCGGCGTTCCAGCGCATCACCGATCCCGGCCCGGCATTATAGGCAGCGATCACCTTGGGCAGCAGCCCCTGGGTATGAGCGCTGTCGCGCAGCTGTTCGAGATAGGTCTGGCCGACTTCGATGTTGAAGGCCGGATCGGCGAGGTCGCCGCTGGCGCTGGGCGCGGCGCCGGTCACCGCGCTGGCGTCGATCTGCGCCTTCACCTGGCGGGCGGTTGCCGGCATCAGCTGCATGATGCCCTTGGCACCGGTGCGCGAGGTGGCGGTGGTGACGAAGGTCGATTCCTGCAGGGCATGGGCAAAAACCAGCGCCTTGTCGACGCGCCAGCCGCGCGCCGGCAGCCAGTCCGGCGCCGGATAACGCGCCGACAGCGGCGCCTCGATGCCGACCGGCGGCCGCACGGCGAGGCTGTATTGCGTCGCCGGCAGGCCGAGCCGCGCCGCGAGGCGCAGCAGCGCGGGATAGTTGGTCTCGTTCGAAATCTGCGCGAGGTGGCGCAGCTCGCGATCGCCGAGGCCCAATTGGCCGATCTCGACCAGCGCGGCGGCGCGGCGGGCGCCGGGCAGGTCCTTCAGATGGTTCCAGTCGGCAGTGATGAAATCCGGCTCCGCCCAGTCGAGCATCGGCGCCAGGCCAAGGCTGCGGCGGGCGAGCAGGCCGTAGAAGCTGTTGCTGGCCTTGGCCGCCGTCTCCAGCCTCTCGGCAACCAGTTCCGGCCGGCCAGCGGCGAGATGCGCGCGGCTGGCCCAATAGGCAGCAGCAGCGGCGAGATCGGCGGCGGCACCGCGCGCCGCCACCTGGTCGAAGGCGCCGGCGGCATCGGCGAAACGGCCGGCGCGGAAGGCGGCCAGCCCGGCAGTCCAGGCGCCGAGCGCCGCGGCAGGACCGATCGCCGGTCCGCGCGCCGCTTCCAGCCCCAGCCGCTGCGCCGTGTCATTGTCGTTGGCGCCATAGCAGGACCAGGCGATGCGCTGCGCCCACAGGCTGCGCGCCGTCGGCGACAGGCTGGCTTCATCGGCCTGCCAGCGCGCCACGGCTTCCGCGTTGCGGTCCTCGGCAAGCAGCGCTTTCAGCGCCGTGCCGGTGGCGGCGTCGGCCGGGCCGGCCTCGGTGCTGCTCGCCGTGTAAGAGGCAGTCCGGAACGGCTTCAGCACCGGCAGCGGCGGCAGCGGCGCGCCGTCCGCGGCGGGGAGGCGCGCCGCCAGCTGCGCGATGCGCGGCGCCAGCGGCTGGTCGGCGTTGGCGGCGAGCCAGGCGGCGAGATCGCCGCGGCCGAGCTTGCCGACCCCGCGCGCCACGATCAGCTGGGCGCGCGCCGTTTCGGCGAGCAGGCCCGGGCCGAGCGCCGTCATGGCGCGTTCGGCGGCCGAATGGCGGCCGGCTTCGATATCGAGGAACACCTGCCGCCAGGCGATTCGCTCGGCCGGGGACAGTTGCGCCGGCACGGCGCGCTGGCGCGCGGTGATGCCGGGGCGATCGGCGGTCACGGTCAACACGCTCTCGGCCGCCGTCGCCGCCAGTGGCAGCCCGGCCTGCGCGGCGGCAACAGCCGGCAGCGAGGCGATGGCGAGCAACAGGCACGAACGGATCATCGGGCTTCGAGTCTTTCGGCAAAGCTCTGCAGATCGGCCCAGGCCAGGCGCTT
>JAIXZK010000206.1 GCA_027489695.1 Sphingomonadales bacterium | reverse complement strand
TCCGCCCGATCGTCGGCTGGCTGATGCCGCGCATCGGCCCCAAGGGCCTGGAATTCGCCCGGGCGCGGGTCGAGATGAAGGCGATCGAGACGGTGCTGCACCTGCGCCGCGAAAAGCCGCGACGCATGAAGGCGATGGTGCCGGGCCATGTCTGGGCACTGGTCGAGCGCTATGGGCTGACAAGGGGCGAAGGGGAGTAACCCTTCTTCCTTCTCCCCTCCCGCTTGCGGGAGGGGTCGGGGGTGGGCACGGCCTGCCCGCCAGCCTTCGCCAATTCGGAGAAGTCACTTCCCACCCCCGACCCCTCCCGCGTGCGGGAGGGGAGCAGAAGGGCGCCCCCGCACGCGGTACGGGAGCTTACACCGCCCCCAGCAGTGCCTCCCCCGCCTGCAGCCGCCGGATATTCTCCGCCAGCCGCTCGAACACCCGGCGCGGCGTGTCGGCGCTGCTCCACGAAAGATGCGGCGTCACCCGGGCGCGGGGGTGGCCGATCAGCCAATGGCCGTCGGGCAGCGGCTCGGGCTCGGTTACATCGAGGCTGGCCCAGAGCCGGCCCTTGTCGAATTCGGCCCTGAGCGCCGCCTGGTCGATGATGGCGCCGCGCGCGATGTTGACGATATGGGCGTCGGTCTTCATCCGCGCCAGGAACGCCGCATCGATCAGGCTGCGGGTCGCTTCGCCGATGGGTGCCGCGATCACCAGATGGTCGGAGCGGCCGGCGAGCGTCTTCAGATCGACGAGGCTGACATTGGGATCGGGCGATGGCGCATCCGACGCGCGGGTGGCGATGATCGTCATGCCGAACGCCGCGGCATAGCGCGCCACCTGCTGGGCGATCTGCCCGAGCCCGAGCAGGCCGAGCGTGCGGCCGGCCAGCGTGCCCAGCGGCTTGTCCATCATCGCCTCGCGCGTCGGCCAGCTGGCGCCGGCCTGCAGCACGGTCTCCGGCAGGCGCTTGGCATGGGAAAGGATCGCCGCCAGCGCATATTCGGCGATCGGGATGGCGGTGGTGCCGGAACAGGTGGCAACCTTGGGCGCTTCGAACAGCCAGTCGGGGTAATCATCGATGCCGGCCGACGCGATCTGCACCAGCTTGACCTGCCCCGGCCAGCCGGCGGGGCGCGGCACCCCGACGACGCTGCGGCCCTCGCCTTCGCCGTGCAGCACGAACAGCACATCGGCGTCCGTCGGCAGCGCCCAGCGCTGCTCCAGCGGGATGTGTTCGGCGCTGGTGACGCCGGGCTGGGCCGCGATCATCGCCGACATCGGCGGTGCGAACTGGTGGACGACGCGCATGAAATCTCCCCGAAATGCGGCCCGGTTGCGCCAGCCTTATCGCGCCGTCGCCGATCCCGCCATCTTGTCGCGGGCGGCTCCCGCCCGCTAAGGACGGTGCGAAGCAGCAGATGGGGATTTCATGGCCAGCATCATCGTCACGACGCGCGACGGACAGGAACATGTCCTGCCCGCCAAACCCGGGCTGTCGGTGATGGAAATCATCAAGGATGGCGATATCGACGAGCTGCTGGCGCTGTGCGGCGGCAATTGTTCCTGCGCCACCTGCCATGTCTATGTCGATGCCGCTTCCGCCGCGCTGGCCGGCAGCGCCGGTGCCGATGAGGACGACCTTCTCGACAGCTCCGATCACCGCACGCCGGAGTCGCGCCTCTCCTGCCAGATCGCCTTCACCGCGGCGATGGACGGCATGCGTGTGACGGTGGCGCCGGAAGATTGAGCGCGCTGCCCCCCGCCATCGCCGCGGCCTTTGCCGCCCAGGCGGGATTTTGCCGGCAATTCGCCGCGCCGTTCACCGGGGCGATGGTGGCGGCCGCGGCGGCCGCCGTCGACGACAGCAGCGCCATGGGCCGGCGCCTCATCGCCTGGCCGGGCGATCCGCACGCCGATGCGCTGATGATGCGGGTGACCGGCGCCTTCCATGCCCTGGTCCGCGCCGGCCGGGCGCCGGCGCTGGCGCCGCTCTACCCGCCGGCGCCGTGCCCCGAACCGGCGGTGCTGGTGGCGGCGATCCGCGCCGTGCTCGCCGATCCCGAGAGCGATGCCTTCCTCGCCGCCTGGCTCGACAGCCCGCCGCAAACCAATGAAGTGGCGCGATCCGGGGTGCTGATGCCCGGCCTGATGGTCATTGCCGACGCCTGCCGCCTGCCGTTGCGGCTGTTCGAGCTCGGCGCGTCGGCGGGGCTGAACCTCTGCCTCGATCGCTTCGGCTATCGCCTCGGCGGCGTCGCGGCCGGGGATCCGGCCTCGCCGGTGCAGCTGGCGCCCGGCTGGCGGGGGCCGCCGCCGCCCGTCGCCGATGTCGTCATCGCCTCACGCGCCGGCATCGACATCAGCCCGCTCGATGTCCGCAATGCCGCGACCCGCGAGCGGCTGCTCGCCTTTGTCTGGCCCGACCAACCCGAGCGGCTGGCGCGTGCCGAAGCCGCGATCGCACTCGCCGCCGCCGATCCGCCGCCACTTTATGGCGGCGATGCCGCCGATCTGGTCGATGCCATGGTCCCGCTGCCCGGCAGCGTCGGCGTCGTCTTCCACTCGATCGCCTTTCAATATTTCCCGCCGGCGACGCAGGCGCGGATCGCCGCGCGACTGGCGGCGTTCGGCGCCCAGGCCAGCGCGCAAGCGCCGCTGGCCTGGCTGCGCTACGAAGTGGACGATGCCAGCGTCGCGGCGCTGCCGACCTTGCGGTTGACGCTGTGGCGCGGCGGCGCCCTCGATGAGCGGCTGCTCGCCCGCGCCCATCCGCATGGGAGCTTCGTGCAATGGCTGTGAAGCTGGTGCTGGCGTCGGCCAGCCCGCGCCGGGTCGAAATGCTCGCCCGGCTCGGCATCACCGCCGCCGCGATCGACCCGGCCGACATCGACGAGACGCCGCGGCCCGGCGAACTGCCGCGCCCCCATGCCGAGCGGCTGGCGCGCGAGAAGTGCCTCGCCGTCGCGGCGCGGCATCCGGGCGCGCTGGTGCTCGCCGCCGATACCGTCGTCGGGGTCGGCCGCCGTATCCTGCCCAAGGCCGAGGACGAAGCAACAGCACGGCGCTGCCTGGCCCTGGTGTCCGGCCGGCGCCATCGCGTGACGACCAGCGTCGCCATCGCCGCCGCCGATGGCCGGCTGCGCCAGCGCGACAGCGAAACCATCGTCACTTTCCACCGCCTCGCCGCCGTCGATATCGACGCGCTGATCGCCGCCGGCGACTGGCGCGGCAAGGCCGGCGGTTATGCCATCCAGGGCGCCGCCGAAGCCTGGGTGCGGATGATCGCCGGCAGCTTCTCGGGCGTCGTCGGCCTGCCGCTGGCCGAAACCCGGCTGCTGCTGCGCGCGAGCGGCTGGGGTGGGTGAAGAAAAGAAGTGCCTCCGGCGGCTGGGGCCTTGGGCCCCAGACCCCATCTTGTGGGTTGGTTCCTCGATGAACCACTGTCGTCGCATCCCGACCTCAACGAAATGGGGTCTGGGGCCCAAGGCCCCAGCCGCCGGAGGCATCTTGTTGGTCGGCGCCAGATCATGAGCGTCCACACGCTCCTCGAACCCGGCATCGGTGCCACCCGCGCGCTGGTGATCGCCGATGGCGCGGTGGTGGCGGCGCATATCGAGCGGCCCGGCGCCCGTGCCGGCTCGCGCTGGATCGGCCGGCTGGTGCGCATTCTCGAGCCCGGCCGGCGCGGCATCGTCGATCTCGGCGCAGAGGAAGGCCTGCTCGAACCGCTGCCGGCGCTGGCCGAAGGTGGCTTGCTGGCGGTCGAGGTGGCGCGCGAGGCGCTGCCCGAAGTCGGGCGGCCACGGCTCGCCAAGCTGAAGATCTGCGACGCGCCGGGCCGGGCGCCGGGGCCGGTGTCACAGGGGCCGGACCTGGCGGCGCGGCTGGCGGCGACGGGGCACCGGCTGGTAATGCTCGCCGGCCCCGGCGCGGACAGTCTGGAAGACGCGGGCTGGAGCGAGACGGTGGAGGCCGCGCGCACCGGCCATGTCGCCTTTCCGGGCGGGCTGCTGACGATCAGCCCGACGCCGGCGATGACGGTGATCGACAT
>JAIXZK010000341.1 GCA_027489695.1 Sphingomonadales bacterium | reverse complement strand
GTTCGAGCAGGTGACGCCCCCGCAGGTACATCTCGACCCGCATCGCACTGAACAGTCCCAGCGCCATCGTGCCGAACGCTTGCGTCAGCAGCATCACGTTGAGATGCAGCGCCGAGCCTTCGATCTGACCGATCATCTTCGCCGCGATCAGCACGACGATGAACAACAGCCCGCCGATCGACGCCTTCTGGTTGAGCTGGTGCGTTGCGGGATCGACCGACAGGTGCATCATCTTGCCCCGCTGCCACCCCAGCCCCGCGCCCACCGCCAGCGCGGCGCCGCAGAGCGCCCAGCCGCCAAGGCTCGGCTGCGTCCGCAGGAACAGGCTGGCAACGAGCAGTGCGTAGAGCGCGGGGATGATCCAGAGCCGCTCGAGCGTGAGCGGCCTGCTCTTCGCCATCCGCCGCAGCCGTAACGCAAGGACCAGCCCGACGACGAGCGCGGTGATGCCATATTGAATGAGGTGCGGCGTATCGAACTGCATGGCGAAGTCCCCCCGTGAGCGATGCGGTGCAGCATAGGCAGAAGTTCGGCGGGGTCAAAGTCCGCCAGCAGCTACACCGCGCGCCAGCGCCAGCGCGATCGGGCCATAGACGGTTGCACGCGGAACGCTACCCTCCTGCGGAGGCGGCCGATCCTGGCAGGACGCGACCTGGCAAGCGGAATTCCCCCGGGGGCAGGCGACGGAGGCCCCCTGCGGAAGGAGCCTCCGTCGCATGTTCAGCCGTGCGCCGACACGAGCTGCCGGATGGTCGCTTCCGCGCACGCATCCGGCCGGGTCTGCACGCGCCAGGCGACGATTCCGTCTGGTCGAACCAGCGCCGCGCCCGCCGCGCGCACGCCGTAGACCGTCTGGAAGGGCTGTTCCGGCGGGAAGCGGAAATCCGCTCCAACGCGCACCGTATCGACTGCAAGGCGTGCCCCCAGGGCCATCCACGCGGGATCGGCGGAGAGCAAGACATAGCCGCGGCCGAACAGGTCGAGCGTCGATCGCGTGCCGGTGGCGCCATGTTCCCAGACATGCGGCGCGCGCGTACCCGGCTGCCCCGCCCACGCCTCTGGCGTTGCCGCGGCCGGCAGTTCGGGCGCCGCACCCAGCACCGCCGACGAACGGCAAAGCTGACCAAACTCCATCGCCTCGTCCGCGATCAGCGCCGCCGGGAGGAACGAAGGCGGCGCCCACCGGGCATAATCGGGCCGCGAGAAGGTCTGCGCGTGGCGCAACCAGCCGATCGGCCGTCGCTCTGCATCATAGGTATCCAGCAGGCGGGCGTCGGCGGTGCCGCGGATCACCGCCGCCAGCTTCCACGACAGGTTCCAGACATCGTCGATGCCGGTATTGGCGCCGAAGCCGCCGCGCGTGGGCGGTAGCTGGTGGGCCGCATCCCCGGCGAGGAACACACGCCCCACCCGATAGCGATCGGCGATCCGCCCCGCCATCTCCCATCGGCCGGTAGCGAGGATCTCGAACGGAAGGTCACGGCCGAGCGCGCGCCGCACGGCGGCCGTCAGTTCGCCGGCCGCACGCTCGCGATCGTCGTCGAACATCAGCACCCAGCGCCCGTCGCCATAGGTTGTCAGGAACGCGCGGAAGTCATCCTGTGCGATCTCGAACTGCTGCGCGCCGCGTTCCAGCACGACATCCGCTCCATGGCAGCGAAACAGGACGCTGCGGAGGGTCCGCAGATGGCCAACGCCGCTGCGCCCTCCGCCGCGCTGTCGCGGATGCCGCTGTCCGCACCATCGCAGGCAATGACCCAGTCGGCCGTGACGATTTCCTCCGCCGCGCTGTCGCGGTGTCGAAGCGTCGCCGTGGCGCGATCCTTGTCCTGTGCCAAGGCTACCAGCTCGACCCCCAGCATCATCTCCGCCCCGGCCGCGATCGCCGCATCCCGCAAGATCGGCTCCAGCTTGTCCTGTGCGATCGCAGCGCCCGAGCAGGGCGACAGCGCCGGGCCCGGCTCGGACACCGCGGAGACGGCGTCGCGCGGAGTCCAGTCGGTTTCGGCAACCCAGTCGCTGAACAGCGTTTCCACCTGGACGCGCCGGAGGCGGAAGCTGGGATCCGCCTGCGGGATCCGGTCGGCGATCCCGCACATGCGATAATGTTCGAGCGTGGTCTCGGTGAACCCCATAGCACGCGGGTGCTCGGCGCTGCCCCGATGCTTGTCGATCAATAGGTGCGGCACCTGATGGTGACGCAGGAACAGGGAGGCGGAGAGACCGACGAGGCTGCCGCCAACGATGAGAACGGGAACATGGCGCATGGTGAGCGTCCTTCGATCATGATGCCGCGGGCCACGGCGTCAGGACGCTGGTCGGTCGGCTCACGATCGTGGTGCCGCCACTGACGCTGGGCACCGCGATCGACGGAAAACGGGCAAGCGTCCACCCGTCGTGGTCCGCGGCCCTCTGGGCTGGCTTTTGTCGCCCCGATGTTCAGGACAATGACCGGGGCTCACCACGCCGGTCCACCATTATCGACGGTTTTGACATAGGCGTCACCGGCGGCACCCGCAAGGCCGAACCCATTGGGATAGAACACCGAGACCAGGTCGGGATCCGCACCGCCTCAAACGCAAAGCGCCGGCTGGAAGCGGGGGCTTCCAACCGGCGCGTGCGACCCTCTCGGGGGGTGTCGGGTAGGTGTTACTCGGCAGCCTCAGCCGGCGCCGGGGCCTTGTACGTCAGCACTGGCTTGCGTGCGGCGAGCGTCTCGTCGAGGCGGCGGCGCGG
>JAIXZK010000110.1 GCA_027489695.1 Sphingomonadales bacterium | reverse complement strand
CTTGTACGGGCCATAGCGCTCGAGCTTCCGGCCGCCGCCAGAATCGATGAGGCCGTAATCTGGCCAGGGTTCGGTGACGAGGACGGTCAGAGGCATGAAAGGAAAAGTGCTTCCGGAACTGCTTGCATCGACGTTGCAGCGACTCCTCCCCCTGGAGGGGGAAGGCGAGAGACGCCCGTAGGGCGGCCCGGGTGGGGGTGGTCGCCCCGCGGCCAAGCCTTTCCCGGCGGATACCACCCCCACCCGCCGCGCTGCGCGCGAGTCGCCTCCCCCCTCCAGGGGGAGGAAAGCTGCACGCCGGCTGCGATGGAGCCCCCCTTCACGCTGCCAACAGCTTCCGCCGCGACTTCAGCGTGCCGATCTCGGCGCGGGCCGGCGGCGTCGCCAGCATCGCGGCACCGGCGGCGCGGGCAGCGTCGACTTTGACGCGTTCGATGCGTGCGACGATCTCGGCCGGCGGCACGAAGCGGCCGTGGATCAGCAGACCGCGGGCGATATGATCGGCGAGGCCCTGCGGGCTTTCGATGCCCATCAACAGCCCGGCGATGGCCTGGGCGCGAGCGCGAGCGAGTTCGTCGGGTTCGAGCGACGCGGCGGTCGCGGCGAGCACCTTGTCGATCAGGTCGCGGGCTTGCGCGGCATCCTTGCGGGCGGTGGCGGCATGGACGCTCATCAGGCCACCGTCGACATAGGCGCTGATCGCGGCGCTGATCGAATAGGCAAGGCCGCGCGCTTCGCGCACTTCCTGGAACAGCCGCGAGGACATGCCGCCGCCGGCGGCCAGCGTGAACAGCGCCGCGGCGTCATGGCCGGGGTCGTGATGGCCGGGGGCGGCGTAACCGCTGGTCAGCTGCGCCTGTTCGAAGCGGCGCGAATCATGGGCGGCACCGGGGGCGAAGCGCGGCGCCTCGGCGGTCGGACCGGCGCTGCCGGCCGCGGCCGGAAAGGCGGCTTCGGCGAGGCGCATGACAGTCGCGTGATCGGCCTTGCCGGCAACGACGAGCGTCAGCCGCTGCGGCGCATAATGGCGGTCGCGCCAGGCGTGGAGATCGGCGACGGTCAGGCCGGCGAGGCTTTCCTCGCTGCCGAGGATCGAGCGGCCGATCGCCTGGCCGGGGAAGGCGACTTCCTGCAGCTGGTCGAAAACGATGTCGTCCGGCGTGTCGCGCGCTTCGCCGAGTTCGGACAGCACCACCTCGCGCTCGAGATCGAGATCGGCCGGGTCGAAGCGCGGGCTGGTGACGAGATCGGCGAGGACATCGACGCCGATGGCAAGATCGCGGGCCAGCGCGCGGACGTGGAAGACGGTGACATCGCGCGACGTCCAGGCGTTGAGATTGCCGCCGACATCCTCGATCGCCTCGGCGATCTGGCGGGCGCTGCGCCGGGCGCTGCCCTTGAACACCATATGTTCGAACAGATGGGCGAGGCCATTCTCGCGCTCCGCCTCGAACCGCGCACCGGTATCGGCGTGCAGCGCGATGGCCACCGTTTCGACGCCGGGCATGGTGGCGGTGGCGACGCGCAGGCCGGCGTCGGTGTGGGAGACTTCTGGGGTCAAGAAGCTTGCCTCCGGCGGCTGGGGCCGAGGGCCCCAGATCCCATTTTGATTTGAGGAACGAACCTGTGAAGGCGGGATAAAGAGGGGGTCTGGGGCCTCAGGCCCCAGCCGCCGGAGGCATCCCGTGCCTGCATCATCGCGGCACCGCGTGCGCCGCGACATGGTCCTCGATCGCCGCCAGCGTCGCCGGCAGCGTCACATAGCGTTCCTCGCGGTCCATCAGCCCGCGCGCCTGTTTCGGCAGCGGCGGGCGGGCGCCGCAGGCGCGTTCGACGGCGTCGGGGAATTTCGCCGGATGGGCGGTGGCCAGCGTCACCATCGGCGCGGTGCCGGCATCGGCGCGGGCGGCGGCGAGGCCGATGGCGGTGTGCGGATCGATGATCTCGCCGCATCGTTCAGCGGCCCAGCGCAGCGCGCCGCGCATGGCATCGGCGTCGATGCGGGCGCTGCGCAGGATGGCGGCGGCGCTAGCCTGCTGGTCAGCGGGGATGGCGAGGCGGCGACTGGCTTCGAACCCGGCCATGGTGGCGGCGCAGGCGGTGCCGTCGCGGCCGGCGAGATCGAACAGCAGCCGTTCGAAGTTCGACGAGACCTGGATGTCCATGGACGGCGATTCGGTCGGCGCCACCGAGCCTGCCGAATAGTCGCCGGCGCTGAGCGCGCGGTGCAATATGTCGTTCTCGTTGGTGGCCACGACCAATCGCTCGATCGGCAGGCCCATGCGGTGCGCGACATAGCCGGCGAAGATATCGCCGAAATTGCCGGTCGGTACCGAGAAGCTCACCCGCCGGCCGGGCGCGCCGAGGCGGACGGCGGCGTAGAAATAATAGACCACCTGCAGCATCAGCCGCGCCCAGTTGATCGAATTGACCGCCGACAGATCGAAGCGCGCCGCGAATTCGGCATGGTTGAACATCGCCTTCACCAGCGCCTGGGCGTCGTCGAAATTGCCGTCGATGGCGATGTTGTGGATGTTCGGCGCCAGCACCGTCGTCATCTGGCGGCGCTGCACTTCGGAGACGCGGCCGCGCGGGTGGAGCATGAAGACCTGGACGCGGTCCCGGCCGGCGAGCGCCTGGATGGCGGCGGAACCGGTATCGCCCGAGGTCGCGCCGATGATGGTCAGCGCGCGTTCGGAGCGGGTGAGGAAGGTTTCGAACAGCCCGCCCAGCGCCTGCATGGCGACATCCTTGAAGGCGAGCGTCGGGCCGTGGAAGAGTTCGAGCAGCCAGTGGCGCTCATCGAGCTGCTTCAGCGGCACCACCGCGGCATGGGCGAAGCTGGCATAGGCCGTGCCCAGGATGCGGCGCAGTTCCGCCTCGCTCAGGCTGTCACCGACGAATGGCGTGCAGACGCGGACGGCGGTTTCGACATAGGACAGCCCCGCCATGGCGGCGATTTCGTCGTTGGCCAGCTGCGGCCAATGTTCGGGCACATAGAGGCCCCCGTCACTGGCAAGGCCGGCGAGCGTCACGCCTTCGAAGTCGAGCACCGGCGCGGCGCCGCGAGTGGAGATATAGCGCATAGGGTGCCGGACTTAGGGGGTGACGGCGGCGCCGGCAAGGAAGTTGGCGGCGGCAGTTTCAGCCATCGCGCCAGCGCCGCCGCAGCCACAGGCCGTAGATCACCGCCAGGGTGATCGCGAAGCCGAACCATTGGAAGGCGTAGCTCAGATGATTGTCGGGCAGGTCGTCGGCCACCGGCATCGCCGGGCGTTGCAGCGGCGGCACCGCCGAATCGGGGATCAGCATGAACAGCGGTCGTGCCTTGGCCCGGCCATAGGGCCGTTCGATGATGGTGCCGCGGAAGATCGTATCGACATGCACCGGGATGGCGGCGGCATCGGGACGGCGGGTCCAGCCGGCGACCGCGACGATGTCCGGCGGGCGGCGGTTCGGCCGGCACGAGACCAGCACCAGCCAGCCGCCTTCGCCGGCGGCATTGGCGCCGCCCTTCAGGTCATAGGGCAGCACCGTGCCCGGCGAGCAGGGCAGTTCGGCGCGGCGGTACTGAACCGATTTCTCGCCGATCATGGCGCGATAATAATCAGCGGGTTCGAGCAGCGGCTGGCTGGCAGCGGCGCGGTTGCGCGCGATCAGATCATGCTTCCACTCGCGACGATCGAGCTGCCAGAAGCCGGCGGCGATGCAGGCGGCGCAGATCACCAAGGTCATCAACGTTGGCAGCAACGGCAACCGGCGCGGCGGAGCGGGCGACGACCCGGCTTCGGTCACAACCGGCCCTCTCGGGCCT
The DNA here is from genome assembly GCA_027489695.1 of Sphingomonadales bacterium. GTDB lineage: Bacteria > Pseudomonadota > Alphaproteobacteria > Sphingomonadales > Sphingomonadaceae > Sandarakinorhabdus. Next base: position 2,559 of record JAIXZK010000110.1, on the reverse strand, counting down.
CGTGGCGATACTCCAGTCCCAGCAGCAGGCCCTTGGCGAAGCGCATCAGCACCAGCGACAGGGCGATGGTCAGTGGCAGCCAGAGCAGCACATGCACCCACCAGGCCGGCTCGAAGCGCAGCTCGACCCATAGCGCCAGCACGGTGACTATGGCGCCGACGATCAGGATAAGGAAAGAGGCAGCACCGTCACCGACGTTGAACGACGTCAGGTCGAGCCCGCAGGCCGGGCAGCGCGGGGCAAAGGCGATGACGCCGCCGAACACCCGGCCCTTGCCGCAGCGTGGGCAACAGCCGCGCAGCGCGACCTGGATCGGCGCCATGGCGGCCGGCGGCGGTGCCTCGGGAGCGCCCTGCGGCGCGGGAGGCTCCGCCGTCACGCCTCAGCCGAAAGCGTGATGAACGACAGCGGCGCCGAACTGCGAGCCCCAGACATAGATGGAGATGAACAGGAACAGCCAGACGACATCGACGAAATGCCAGTACCAGGCCGCGGCTTCGAAACCGAAATGCTGGCGCGGCGTGAAATCGCCGCGATAGAGGCGATAGAGGCAGACGGCGAGGAAGATGGTGCCGACGATGACATGGAAGCCGTGGAAACCGGTCGCCATGAAGAAGGTCGAGCCATAGACGTTGCCGGCGATCGAGAAGCTGGCATGGGCGTATTCATAGGCCTGCACGCAGGAGAAGACGAAGCCGAGCGCGATTGTCAGCCACAGGCCCTGCTTCGCCGCCTCGCGATCGCCATGGATCAGCGCGTGGTGGGACCAGGTGACGGTGGTGCCCGAGCAGAGCAGGATCAGCGTGTTCAGGAGCGGGAAGACGAAGGGATCGAGCACTTCGACACCCTGCGGCGGCCAGACGCCGTTGATGCCTTCATGCACGCTCGGATAGAGCGCCGCGTTGAAATAGGCCCAGAACCAGGCGACGAAGAACATCACTTCCGAAGCGATGAACAGGATCATGCCGTAGCGATGGTGCAGCTGCACGACCGGCGTGTGATCGCCGGTGTTGGCTTCGTGGACGACATCCATCCACCAGCGGGTGAACATCGCCGTCACCGCGGCGAGGCCGATGAAGAACACCGGCGTGCCCCAGGCCGCCTTGTGCATATAGCCGATACCGCCGGCGGCGAGCACCAGCACGGCGCCCGACATCAGCAGCGGCCAGGCGCTGGGGTTCAGGATGTGAAAATCGTGGGTTTTGCCGGCGGCCATGTCAGCCCTTGTCGGATGATGTTTGCGGTTGCGCGGGCCTTACCGCCTCGGGGGCGGGATTGTCCACGGGATAGAAGGTGTAGCTCAGCGTGATCTCGTCGATCTTGCTGGCGACGGGGTCTTTCAGGATCGCCGGATCGACGAAGAAGGTCACCGGCATCTGCACGGTCTCGCCGGCGGCCAGCGTCTGCTCGGTGAAGCAGAAGCACTCGATCTTCTTGAAATACTGCCCGGCGACATCGGGAGAGACGTTGAAGCCGGCCTGGCCGGTGGTCGGCCCGGCGGCGCGGTTGGTGGCGCTGAAGAACGCCAGGTTCTTCTCGCCGATGCGGACACTCACCGAATTGACGCGCGGCCGAAATTGCCAGGCGAGGCCCGAGGCAAGGTTGGAATCGAAGCGGACCTTGACCGTGCGCCCACCGAGCAGGCGCAGCACGTCGCTGCCCGGCGCGGCGATGGCGCGCCCGGTGGTGCCGCCGAAGCCGGTCGTTTCGCAGAACATCCGGTAGAGCGGCACGCTGGCATAGGCGAGGCCGATCATCGCCGCGGCAAAGCCGGCGGCGACGATGCCGGTACGGCGGCGGGCGGCAAGCGCGCTCATCGTGGCGCCGCGACGGCGGCGGGCTTCGCCGCCTGCATCCCCGGCGTCATGCGCACCAGGGTGATGCCGTAGAACAGCACCACCAGCGCGCCCAGCACCAGCCCGATCGCGACATTGCGCTGGCGGCGCTTCGCCGCGAAGGCAGCGCGTTCGGCCGGGGTCCAGTTCGCGGTCATGCCATCACCAGCCGGTCGACGACGAGCGCGGCGAAGATCAGCGCCAGATAGGCGAGGCTGAACTTGAACAGCGCCTTTTCGGGCGCCATGTCGGCGGCGCGATCGGCGGTGTTGCGCGCCACCCGGGCCGCCAGCACCAGGAACCAGGCGCCGAGCGCCGTGGCGGCGACGCCATAGACCGGCCCCGCCATGCCGAGCAGCGCCGGCGCGATCGTGACCGGCACCAGCAGCGCCGAATAGCCGAGGATCTGGCGCCTTGTGGTGGCGAGGCCATGCGTCACCGGCAGCATCGGCACGCCGGCCTTCGCGTAATCGGCCTCCATGAACAGCGCCAGCGCCCAGAAATGCGGCGGCGTCCACAGGAATATGATGGCGAACATCACCCAGGCCATCGCCGGCGTATCGCCGGTGACGGCGGCCCAGCCGACGACGACCGGGAACGCCCCCGCGGCACCGCCGATGACGATGTTCTGCGGCGTGCGGCGCTTCAGCCAGACGGTATAGACCAGCACGTAGAAAAGGATCGAGATCGCCAGCCAGAAGGCCGCCACCCAATTGGCGGCAAG
>JAIXZK010000344.1 GCA_027489695.1 Sphingomonadales bacterium | reverse complement strand
CGGCATTGGTGCCGGTGATGGTCTGGCCAAGATCGTTGCCGACCAGCGTTGCGCCGCTCGGGCCCCAGCCGCTGGCGAAATTGGCATGGGTCAGGGCGCTGGCGGTGGTGTTCTGCAGGACGACGACGGTCTGCCAGCCGAAAGCCCCGGCGCCGCCGTCGAAATCGACCTGCACCAGCGTGTCGGTGCCGCTCTGCAGCAGCCGCTGATGGCCGGTATCGAACGGATTGTCGGTGCTGCTGTTGAAGCCGGTGAAATAGCTGCGGTAGATGTTGAGCACATCGCCGCCGTCGCCGGCGGTGAAATCGGTGATGACATCGATTGGCGCCTGGGTCGGCGAATAACGGTGGTAATAGGTCTCGACATTGTAGGTGTCGCTGCCGGCGCCGCCGGTGATCGTATCGGCGCGCGTCGTCACCAGGCCAGCGCCGGTGTCATAGCCCATATAGCTGAGCACATCGTCGCCATCGCCGGCGTCGATCGTGTTGGCACCGCTGTAATCGGAGAAGGTGTCGTTGCCGGTGCCGCCCGCCAGCGTGTCATTGCCGGCCTCACCGTCCAATGTGTCGTTGCCATCGCCGGCGACGAGGCTGTCGGCACCATTGCCGCCGTTCATCGAATCGTTGCCGGTGTCACCCAGCAGCGTGTCATTGCCATTGTCGCCGAACAGCGAGTCATTGCCGACGCCGCCGTTCAGGCTGTCATTGCCGCCGCTGCCGCGCAGCGTGTCGCTGCCAAGGCCGCCATTGATCGTGTCATTGTCGTTCTGGCCGGTGATCGAATCGTCGCCGTCGCTGCCCGGAATCGACAGGCCGAGGCCGTCGATGCCCCATTGGCCGGTGAAATTGCTGGCGCGGAAATCGCCCGGCAACACGTTGCGGAAGATCAGCAGCGTCGACCAGGCATCGCTGCCGCCGTCGCGATCGACCTGCAGCCAGCTGTCGGTCTGCAAGCCATTGGCCACCGCCAGCAGGCGGATATGGCCGTCGGTCCAGGGATTTACCGTGCCGTTGTAATTCTGCAGGCCCGAGATGACGGCATCGATGTCGACGACGTCGCCACCCTCGCCCGCTTCGAAATCGGTGATGATCGACGCGACAATGGTGCCATAGGGGTTGTTGACGACATAGCGGTCGCTGCCGGTGCCACCGGTCAGCGTGTCGGCATTGGCGTCATAGGCGACGTATTGGAAGAAATCGTCGCCGGCGCCGCCGACGAGGCTGTCGGCACCCTGGTAATCATAGAAACTGTCATTGCCATCGCCGCCGAGCACGGTGTCGTTGCCGTCATTGCCATCGAGCGTGTCATTGCCAACACCGCCGTCGAGGCTGTCGTTCTGGCTGTTGCCGGACAGATTGTCGTTGCCGTCGCCGCCGATCAGCGTGTCATTGTCATTGCCGCCGGCGAGCGTGTCGTTGCCATCGCCGCCCTCGAGGCTGTCGGTGCCGGCCTCGCCCGACAGATTGTCGTTGCCGGCGTCGCCCGCCAGCGTGTCATTGCCCTGGCGGCCGTAGAGTGCATCACTGCCGTCGCCGCCGCTCAGGCTGTCGTTGCCGAAGCGCCCGTCGATGACGTCGTTGCCGGCAGCGCCAGTGATGGTGTCGCCATCGCCTTCGCCAGCCAGCGCGTCGTTATAGGGCGAGCCGATGAGCGTGAGGCCGGCACCCGCCAGATCGAAGCGGCTGCCATTGGCGTAGAGATTGTCGCGGGTGAACGCCGCGCCGGCCGCGCCGACAAAGGTCAGCGCCGTGACCCAGCTCGCCCCGCCGGCAGCGCCGTTCCAATCGACCTGGAGCTGCCTGTCGGCGCCGCTGTCGACGAACTGCAGGAAGCCGCCGGTGAACGGGTTCGCACCCGAGACATAGCCGGTGAGGTTGTTGAGGACGACGGAGAGATCGAGGAGATCGCCGCCGGCGCCGACCGTGAAATCGAGCACGCGGTCGGCAAGCAGCTGGCCCTGGCTGACACCATTGAAGGCGAAGACATCGACGCCAGCGCCGCCGGTGATCGTGTCGACACCGCCACCATAATCATAGCCGACATAGTAGAAGAGATCGCTGCCGGCGCCGCCGACAAGGCTGTTGGCGCCCTGATATTCGTAGAAGGTATCGTTGCCGTCGCCGCCGAGAACGGTGTCGTCGCCGGTCTCGCCATAGAGCGTGTCGTTGCCGGCGCCGCCGTCAACGCTGTCATTCTCGCTGCCGGCCTGCAGATTGTCATTGCCTTCGCCGCCGATCAGCGTGTCGGTGCCGCCCTGGCCGTAGAGCGTGTCGTCGCCGAATCCGCCCGCCAGCGAATCCGCATCGGCTTCGCCCTGCAGATTGTCGGCACCGTCGCCGCCTTCGAGCGTGTCGGCGCCAATGCCGCCCAACAGGATATCGTTGCGGTCGCCGCCGGTGAGCGAATCATTGCCCTCATTGCCGTAAAGCGTATCGGCGCCGGCGCCACCATCGATGGTGTCATCGCCGCCCAGGCCGCTGTAATTGTTGTTGCCGGCATTGCCCGGCGCACCGAAATTGTCGGGCCCGGCGGTGCCGCTCTGCGCCGCCGGTGACAGGCCGGTCTGCGCCAGATTGGGGCTGAAATTGTCTGCGGTGACATCGGTCGCCAGCACATTCTGCAGGAGGAGCTTGGTCACCCAGGCGTTACCGCCGCCATTCTGATCGAAATCGATCCGGGTATCGGCGCCAACCTGCACCAGACGCATGAAGCCGCCCGAAATCAGGGTGCTGGCGTTCATGTTGATGCCGCTCAACGTCAGTTGTGCCTGGTCGAGCGCGATGATGTCGCCGCCGGCGCCGACTGCGAAGTCGGTGATCGTCGCCACCGCTGCCGGGTTGTAGCTGAAGCTGTAATACAGGCTGTAGACATCGCGGCCGGCGCCGCCAGTCAGTGAATCATTGCCGGTATAATGGGCGACATATTCGAAATAATCATTGCCGGCGCCACCGTCGAACGTGTCGGCACCTTGATAGTCGTTGAAGTAATCGTCGCCGTCGCCGCCGACCATGCTGTCGTCGCCGTCGCCGCCGTCCAGCCGGTCGTTGCCGGTGCCGCCATCGAGGGTGTCGGCGCCGCCTTCGCCAGTCAGCGTATCGCTGCCGTCGCCGCCGATCACCGTGTCGTTGCCGGCCTGGCCGTTCACCACGTCATCATCGGCGCCGCCGTCGATGCTGTCGGTTCCGGCGCCGCCATAGAGCGAGTCATTGCCGGCGAGGCCCGTGATCGTGTCGGCGCCCGGGGTGCCGTCAATGCGCTGGTCGGAATTGCTGCCGGTCTGGTTGATGCCATTGACGCCAGGCGCAAACCAGGTGACGAAATTCTCGGTGGTGAAATCGCCGACATTGGCGATGCCCTGGAAGCGGACAATATTCTGCCAATTGGCGCCGCCAGTGGCGCCATTGAAATCGACCTGCAGCAGCACCGAGACGCCATCATCGAACAGCCGCACAAAGCCTGCGCTGAACGGATTCGTGCTGCCGTCCCAGCCGGTCCAGTAATCGCCGCGGATATTCAACCGGTCGCCGCCGGGGCCGGTCTCGAAATCGGTGATCTCGTCCATCACCCAGCTCGGGTTGGACCAGACCTGATAGAGATCGCTGCCGGCGCCGCCGGTCAGAGTGCCCTGGCTGTTGTTGTCATAGGCGACATATTCGAAATAATCGTCGCCGATGCCGCCATCGATCGAATCATTTCCGACGAATTCGGCGATCGTGTCGTTGCCGGCGCCGGCATCGATGGTGTCGTTGCCGGCGGCATACCAGATCGCGTCGTTGCCCGCGCCGGCAACCATACTGTCATTGCCGGCCTGGCCGTCGAGATAATCATTGCCGTCGCCGCCGATCAGCGTGTCATTGCCGTTGCCGCCATAGAGCACGTCGCTTTCGGTGCCGCCGTCGAGGCTGTCATTGCCCTCTTCGCCGACCAGAAGGTCGCTGCCCTCGCCGCCGATGAGCGTGTCGCCCTGGTTGCCGCCGTACAGCGTGTCCTCGTCCTCGCCGCCCTCGATCAGATCGGCGCCGGACTGGCCGTACAGCGTGTCATTGCCCTGGAAGCCGAGGATGGTGTCGCCATCGTTGGTGCCATAGATGCCCTGCGCCAGCTGCGAGCCGTTGAGCGTCAGCCCCTGGCCGAGCGGCGACTGGGCAAAATTGAAATTGTCGCGGGTCAGGCTGGCCGACGCGACATTCTCGAGCCGCACCAGATCGACCCAGCTGTAAGTGGCGCCGCCGGCGCCATCGCGATCATATTGCAGGATGGTATCGGCGCCGGATTGGGTCAGCCGCAGATAGCCATTGAGGAACGGATTCTCGCCGGCCGGCAGCCCTTCGAAATACCAGTCATAAGAGGTCAGCACGTCGCCGCCGGCACCGGTAGCGAAATCGACGACCGTATCCGTCGCACCGATCGCGTAATTGTACCACAGCCGGATGGTATCGCGGCCACTGCCGGTCACGATACGATCGACGCCGCTGTTTTGATAGCCGACATAATCGAAATAGTCGTTGCCGGCGCCGCCCTCGACGGTGTTGTTGCCATTGTAATCGTTGAAGACATCGTCGCCATCGCCGCCGACGAGCGAATCATTGCCGTCGGACACCGCGAAGACATCATCGCCGGCGCCGCCCTGCACCGTGTCATTGCCTTCATTGCCGTTGAGCGCGTCAGCGCCGCTGCCGCCGTCGAGGCTGTCGTCGCCAAGCCCGCCATTGAGGTTGTCGGCGCCGCCGAGGCCGATCAGCGTGTCGGCGACGCTCGATCCGGTCATCGTGTCGCCAAGGCTGGTGCCGGTAAGGTTGTACCCGGTCCCGACCGGGCCCCAGGCGCGGGCGCCATCGACGAAATTGGCGGCACTGAACGCCGACGGCGCCACACCGCGGAAATCGAGCAGCGAAACCCAGTCATGGGTCAACGCGACGCCATCGCGATCATATTGCAGCAGCGTGTTGCCGATGCCGCCATCGATCAGCCGGAAATAGCCGGTGGCGAAGGGATTGCTGTTGGCGACATAGCCGGTGAAATAGCCGGAGAAGAATTCGTTGATCTCGACGACGTCGCGGGCCTCCACCAGCCCGGCGGTGAAATCGAGCACGACATCGGGGTGCTGGTTGGCCGGATAGGACCAGATGCCGGGGAAATCGAGGTGCAGCGTGTCGTTGCCGGCGCCGAGCGTGATGGTGTCGGCACCGCCGGGATCGGTGCGCCCGCCACCGACATTGTCGATATAATCGTCGCCATCGCCGGCATCGATGCTGTTGGCACCCGCCTGATCGTCGATGGTATCGTCGCCCTCGCCGCCGAGGATGGTGTCGTTGCCGACGCCACCCGACAGCGAATCGCGGCCGTCGCCGCCGACCAGCGTGTCGAGGCCGAGACCGCCGATCAGTGTGTCGCGATAGCTACCGCCGCTCAGGCTGTCGTTGCCGCCGCCGCCACTGATGCTGTCGGCAAGGCCGGCGCCGGACAATGTGTCGTTCGATTCGGTGCCGGTGATGGTATCGGCGAGCGGCGAGCCGCTGACCGTCTCGCCGGTCCCGGTCGGGCTCCAGCTCGGCGAGAAATTGCGCGCGATCAGATCGGCGGCGACAACATTCTGCAGCACGACCAGGGTGCGGGTGGCATGGACGCCGGCGCCGGCATCGATATCGACGCGGATCTGGGTATCGGCACCGACCTGTACCGCCGACATATGGCCGCTGAGGAAGGGGTTGCTGCCGGCGGCATAGCCGATCAGTTCGTTGATGACCTCCGCGAGGTCGAGCACGTCACCATCGGCGCCGACGGTGAAATCGGTGATGAAGTCTGGAACATGGCTGAGCGGGAACAGCCGCGCGGCATAGCCATCGAGGCGGAAGACATCGCGGCCATTGCCGCCGGTGATGGTGTCGGAACCGATGCCAAGCCCCGAGGCCGCGGCGCTGGCGACGAAATTGAAGGTGTCGTTGCCATCGCCGCCATCGAGGCTGTTGGCGCCTTCATAATCCTCGATGAAGTCGTCGTTGTCGCCGCCCAGGATGGTGTCGTCGCCGGTGCCGCCATAAAGGCTGTCGTTGCCGGT
>JAIXZK010000416.1 GCA_027489695.1 Sphingomonadales bacterium | reverse complement strand
GTCCGCACCGAACGGCTCGTCGCCAATGCGCTGCACGGCTGCGACGATGGCGAACTCTATCTGCAATATGCGGTTTCGGAGAGCTTCTCCTTCGATGACGGCCGGCTGAAGGCGGCGACCTTCGATACCACCAAGGGCTTTGGCCTGCGCGGCGTCGCCGGCGAGATGACCGCCTTTGCCCATGCCAACGAGCTTTCGGACGCCGCCATCGCCCGCGCCGCCGACACCATCCGCGTCGTGCGCGAGGGCCATGGCGGCACCATGGCGCTGGCGCCGCAGCGCACCAACGCGCGGCGCTATACCGATGCCAACCCGCTCGACGGCATCGGCTTTGCCGAGAAGGTGGCGCTGATGCAGCGCATCGATGCGGCGGCCCGCGCCCGCGATCCGCGCGTCGTCCAGGTCTCGGCGTCGCTGCTCGGGTCGTGGTCGGTGGTCGAGATCGTCCGCGCCGATGGCCAGCGGCTGCGCGACGTGCGGCCGCTGGTGCGCCTCAATGTCCAGATCGTCGCCGAAAAGGACGGCCGCCGCGAGACCGGCTTCCACGGCCTCGGCGGGCGCTACCTGTATGACGGCCTGTTCGCGGCCGAAGCCTGGGAGGATGCCATCGACGTCGCGCTGGCGCAGGCGCTGGTCAACCTTGATGCCGTCGCGGCGCCTGCCGGCGAGATGACCGTCGTCCTCGGCCCCGGCTGGCCGGGCATCCTGCTCCACGAAGCCATCGGGCACGGCCTTGAAGGCGATTTCAACCGCAAGGGCACCAGCGCCTTTTCCGGCCGCATCGGCGAGCGGGTGGCAGCGCCCGGCGTTACCGTCGTCGACGATGGCGCCATCGACAATCGCCGCGGCAGCCTGACCATCGACGATGAAGGCACGCCGACGGCGCGCACCGTGCTGATCGAGGACGGCATCCTGAAGGGTTACATGCAGGACCGGCTCAACGCCCGGCTGATGGGGGTCGAGCCGACCGGCAACGGCCGCCGCGAAAGCTATGCCCATGCGCCGATGCCGCGGATGACCAACACTTTCATGACTGGCGGCAGCGAGGACCCGGGCGAGATCCTGCGCTCGGCGAAATCCGGCATCTATGCCAAGAGCTTCGGCGGTGGCCAGGTCGACATCACCAGCGGCAAGTTCGTCTTCACCTGCACCGAGGCCTATCGCATCGAGAATGGCCGGCTCGGCGCGCCGATCAAGGGCGCGACGCTGATCGGCAATGGTCCCGATGTGCTGACCCGGGTGAAAGCCATCGGCAACGACTTCGCGCTCGACGAGGGCGTCGGCATCTGCGGCAAGGGCGGCCAGAGCGTCCCGGCCGGCGTCGGCCAGCCGACGCTGCTGATCGAGGGGCTGACGGTGGGCGGCACGGCGGCCTGATCGGCCGCCGGACCAACAAGAAGGGTGGGGCGGACATGGAATTCTTCGATCACGTCACCGACGATCACGCCGCTTTCATCGCCCGCCAGCCCCTGTTCTTCGTGGCGACCGCGGCGGCGGACGCACGCATCAACCTCAGCCCCAAGGGCATGGACGCGTTCCGCGTGCTGGCGCCGACCCGCGTCGCCTATCTGGATTATGGCGGCTCGGGCAACGAGACCCATGCCCATCTCGCCGCCGATGGCCGCATCACCATCATGTTCTGCGCCTTCGACCAGCCGGCGCTGATCTATCGCATCTACGGCCATGGCCGCGCCGTGCTGCCGCAGGATGAAGACTGGGCCGCGCTCGCCGCGCATTTCACCATCGAACGCGGCGTGCGCCAGATCTTCGATATCGCCGTCCACAGCACCCAGGCGAGCTGCGGCTGGGGCGTGCCCAAGCTGGCGCTGGTCGAGGAACGCCAGACCCTGCGCAAATATCATGCACAGGACGATCCCGTCGCCCGGCTGGCCAAATATCAGGACAGGACAAGCAGCATCGACGGCCTGGCGGTGCGTCCGCCCGCCTTTCTGCCCTACAACTGATGGCGCTGGTCACGCTGGCGACGCTGTTCGACCCGATCGAGGCGGAAGTCATGCGCTCGGCGCTCGCCGCCGGCGGCATCGAGAGCATCCTGTTCGACAACAACATCGCCTCGCTGATCGGCAGCGGCCTGTCGGGCGTGCGCCTGATGGTCCTGGACGAGGATGCTGCCGCTGCACGGGCGCTGCTTGGCGAGGCCGCGACGCGGGGCTGATTGCGGCTCGCCAGTCTGTCGCTCGCCAAGCCGGCTCGCCGCTGCCACCTGCCCAAATGCCCGGCATCTTTGCTGCGCTGCCGCAAAAGCGGGCAGCGCCTGGGCAGGGCGCGCGCTCTTCACACTCCGGTTACAATGCCATCCGCACTTGGCACGGCTTGTGCATCACTTTGCGCGGGGCGTGCCGGCATGATGCCGGCCAGTTCCGCGGAGGGGTCATGAAACTCATCATTGCGGTGATCAAGCCGTTCAAGCTCGACGAAGTCCGCGAGGCGCTGACCGCCGCTGGCGTAAGCGGCATGACGGTCAGCGAGGTCAAGGGCTTTGGCCGACAAAAGGGCCATACCGAAATCTATCGCGGCGCCGAATACACCACCAACATGGTGCCGAAGATCAAGATCGAGACCGTGGTCGACGACAGCATGGCGGCCAAGGTGGTCGAGACCATCCAGCAGGCCGCCCACACCGGCGCGATCGGCGACGGCAAGATCTTCGTGACCGACATCGGCCAGGCGGTGCGCATCCGCACCGGCGAAACCAACGAAACCGCGCTGTGATGGCGAAAGGGGAACAAATGAGCTTGTATTTACCCGGGCCCGCGCTGGCGGCGGGAGGGCGGATACCCGCTTTCGCGAAGCTGGGGGCGGCGGCCACCGGCCTGATGCTCGCCGGATCGGCGATGGCGGCCGAGATGATCAAGGCGCCGAGCGTCGAACAGCAGGCGACCATGGTCAACAAGGGTGACACCACCTGGATGCTGGTCTCGTCGGTGCTGGTGCTGATGATGTCGGTGCCGGCGCTGGCGCTGTTCTACGGCGGCCTCGTTCGCACCAAGAACATGCTCAGCGTGCTGATGCAGGTGTTCATGATCGTCTCGATCGCGGCGCTGGTCTGGTGCTGCTGGGGCTATACCATGGCCTTCACCGGCGGCTCCGAATATGTCGGCGGCTTCAACAAGCTGTTCCTCGCCGGGGTGACGGCGGGCACCTATGCCGCGACCTTCTCCAACAACGTCTACATCCCGGAATTCGCCTTCGTCATCTTCCAGATGACCTTTGCCTGCATCACGCCGGCGCTGATCGTCGGGGCGTTCGCGGAACGGGTGAAATTCTCGGCGCTGATGATCTTCGTCGTCGCCTGGCTGACCATCGTCTATTTCCCGATCGCCCACATGGTCTGGTATTGGGCGGGCCCGGACTTCCTGATCGACACCGTCGTCAAGGACGCCGCCGGAGCGCTTGTTTCGCAGGATGCTGGCCTGCTCTGGGGCATGGGTGCGCTCGATTTCGCCGGCGGCACCGTCGTCCACATCAACGCCGGGATCGCGGGTCTGGTCGGCTGCCTCATCATCGGACCGCGCATCGGCTTCCTCAAGGAAGCGACGCCGCCGCACAGCCTGGTGATGACCATGATCGGCGCTTCGCTGCTCTGGGTCGGCTGGTTCGGCTTCAACGCCGGCTCCAACCTTGAAGCCAATGGCGTGACGGCGGTGGCCTTCATCAACACCT
>JAIXZK010000055.1 GCA_027489695.1 Sphingomonadales bacterium | reverse complement strand
CTCTGCGACAATCGCGTCTGCAGCGACTGCCCGATCCCGGCCAATTTTCGCCAGGATGGCGGCGTCGCGGCGTGAGTTCCGGCGGCTCGCGCCGCTGTCCTACACGCCCCGGGATGATTAAGGTGCACCGGCAAAGCGGGCGATCCAGCCGTTCCCCAATCCGCTCTTTCTCATCGTCGGATGACTGAACTTCGGTGAACTTCCACCGATCCGACGGCACCTGACCGAGGGCTGCCACGATGATTGCCCGCGATCCGATCAACCCGGCGCCTCCGCTTTTCGCTGACACGCCCTCTCACGCTCGCTACACCGCCGCCATGGTCAGCCTGCGCGCCCCTACCGCCATCCGGCGTTTGCTTGCCCATGAAGCCGCGGGCGGCTGGCTGCTGATCGCCGCGGCGGTGGCTGCCCTGGTCATCGCCAACAGCGGCTTTGGCGCGGCGTTCCAGCATGGCCTGCACCACGAATTCGCCGGCCTGTCGCTGCTGCACTGGGTCAACGATGGCCTGATGGCGATCTTTTTCCTCTATGTCGGCTGTGAGGTGAAGCGCGAGCTGATCGATGGCGAGCTTTCCACCTGGCCGCGGCGGCTGCTGCCGGGCGCCGCGGCGTTGGGCGGCATGGCAGTGCCCGCGCTGGTCTATTTGCTGCTCAATGCCGGCCATCCGGCCAATGCCCGTGGCTGGGCCATCCCCACCGCCACCGACATCGCCTTTGCCCTGGGGGTCCTCGCGCTGCTCGGCCGGCGCGTGCCGGCGTCGCTCAAGCTGCTGCTGACCGCCATCGCCATCATCGACGATCTCGGCGCCATCGCCATCATCGCGATCGTCTATACCGAAGGCCTTGACGTGGGCGCGCTGGCGGCGGCCGGCGGCGGGCTGGCGCTTCTCATCCTCTTCAATCGGCTGAAAGTGGCGTCGCTCACCCCCTATCTGCTCGTCGGCGCCGGCGTCTGGTTCGCTGTCCTGCAATCGGGCATCCATGCAACCCTGGCCGGTGTCGCCATTGCCTTCTGCATCCCGCTGGCGCGGACCCGCGGCACGCCGGAGGATCGCGAGACGCCGCTGATCCGCCTCGAACACGCGCTGTCACCGCTCGTCGCCTTCCTCATCGTGCCGATATTCGGCCTCGCCAATGCCGGCGTCGATCTGCGCGGGCTGGGGCTCGCCGCGCTGGCGGCGCCGCTGCCACTGGGCGTCATCGCCGGGCTGGTGATCGGCAAGCCGCTCGGCGTGTTCGGCGCGATGGCCGCCATGTGCCGTTTCGGCGGCGCCGACCTGCCCGCCGGCGCCGATTGGCGGCAATTGGGCGGAATCGCCTGCCTGTGCGGTATCGGCTTCACCATGAGCCTGTTCATCGCCGCGCTGGCCTTTGGCGAAGGCTCGCCGCAGGACAGTGCCGCCAAACTCGGCATTCTTGCCGGCTCGCTGCTGTCGGCGCTGCTCGGGGCGGCGGTGCTGATGCGGCCCCGTCAGCGCTGATGTTCCGGCGCTACCGCAATTTTCAGCTGTTCCTGGCGGTGCTCGTCGTCGCCATGGCGGCAAGCGTCTGGTTGATGGCACCGGCCCGGGCGCTGCTGATCGGTTTTGATTGCGCGGCGTTGGTCTATCTTGGCCGCATGGCGCGGCTGTTCAACACCGAGGGCGAAGCGGCGATGCGGGCGCGCGCTGCCAGCAACGAGCCCGACCATTTGTGGATGGTGCTGCTGGCGCTGATCATCGTCGCCGTGGTGCTGGCGGCACTGTCGGTGCAGTTGCAGGGCATGGGCAGCCACCTGGCCGGAGTGGGCCTCGCCGCGGCGACGCTTACGCTCACCTGGCTGTTCGCCAACACGCTGATGACGTTGCACTATGCCCATATCTGGTACGCGCCGGGGCCGAGCGGCGCGGACCAGAAAGGCCTCGATTTCCCCGATCACGATGGTGCGCCGGTGGTGCCCGATTATTGGGATTTCGCCTATTTCGCGTTCGTCATCGCGATGACTTTCCAGGTTTCGGACATCGTCGTCACCTCGCGCCGGCTGCGCCTGACGGTGCTGGTGCACTCGATGCTGGCGTTCCTCTACAATATCGCGATCATCGCGCTGACGGTCAGCCTGCTCGCCTCGGCGCTGGCGAGTTAGCGTCGATTGCAGTCAAGGGGAGTCTGTGCCGTCCCGCTCCCCCGCCCAGCCACCCATATCGTACAATGAGTTGGGTGGCTGGGCGGGGGAGCGGGACGGCACAGACTTGCTGCAATCGACTCTAGCGGCCGGGCGGCCCGATCAGCCCATCGTCGCCCGCAGCATCCAGCCGGTCTTTTCGTGCACCTGCATGCGCTGGGTCAGCAGATCGGCGGTCGGCTCGTCATGCGCCGCATCAGCGAGCGGAAACACCGAACGCGCCGTGCGAACCACGGCCAGCTGGTCCTCGGCGAGGATGCGCACCATCTCTTCGGCCGCCGGCACGCCATCGGCCTCGGCGATCGTCGAGAGTTTCGCATAGGCCGAATAGCTGCCCAGTGCCGGCTCGCCCAGCGCGCGAATACGCTCGGCGATCAGATCCACCGCCAGCGCCAGTTCGGTATACTGGCCTTCGAACATCAGATGCAGCGAGTTGAACTGCGGCCCGGTGACATTCCAATGAAAATTGTGGGTTTTCAGGTAGAGCGTATAGGTATCGGCGAGCAGCCGCGACAGGCCGGCGGCAATCTCGCGCCGGGCGCTGTCCGCGATGCCGAGATCGATTGCCGACCCCGTTGCCGCTTTCGCGGTCTTCTTCGGTGATTTCGCCATGCCGGCCTCCTCGACTGTCAACAATCCGGACTCTATGCACAGGCGAAATGGCGTCCAGCGGAAAATGCCGCCGGACGCCATCGTCGTTTTCGATCAGGCGCCGATCAGAACGGCATCCAATCAGAGCCTAGCGGCAGGTGACCTGACCGCGATCGATGCTGCTGCCCAGCGCCGCGCCGATGCCGCCGCCCAGGATGCTGCCCAGGGTCTTCGAACCGCCCGGCGCGATGGCATTGCCGAGCACACCGCCACCCAGGGCGCCGATGATCAGGCCCGTGGTGCCATCGTTGCGACGGCAATAGAAGCGACCGTCACGACCGCGATAGACGCGATCATCACGACGCAGCGTATAGGGACGATAATTGCCACTGCGATAATAATTGTCGGCATAATAGCCGTTGTAGCGCGGATCCGGGCGATTGTACGAATAGAGACGACCCCGCTGCCAATCGCGGGCATCCTGGCGAAATTCGCGCTGCGCCCGGTTGAGATCGCGACGTTCCTCGCGGATTTCGCGCGGATTGCCATTGCGCAACGCCTGGCGGTAATCCTGACGCTCTTCCTGAATCCGGTCGCGACTGCGGATCACTTCGTTACGATCGACATGGTCGCGGTCGCGATTCTGGAAGGCGATGGTCTGGAAACCGCCGGTGGGCGCCGCATAGGGCTGGGCGACGGCGGGGGCGGCGATGGCCAGCGCCAGCGCCGCGGTGATCATGGTGGTGCGCATTTCAAAACTCCTCTCTGAACTTTCAGAGTGGCTGAAGAATGCCTCGTTTCACGTGCAGGTTGCATGAACGCGATTGACATGGAGCGTTCAGTTTCGCGGCCAGGGCGCGTTACGGCCGATTTGTGCCATTACGCCAACGACATGGCCGGTATCGGCGCCACGGCTGCTGTCACCGGGCCGGGCCGGCAGGATGGTGGGCGCGACAGGGTTTGAACCTGTGACCCCTCCCGTGTGAAGGGAGTGCTCTACCGCTGAGCTACGCGCCCGCCTCGCTGGCGGAGAGGCTGGTTAGACGCGCGCCGCGCCTGAGTCAAAGCCATCTTGGTCACAGCCATCCTGGCTGCGATTGCGCGGATGCCGCCGGCAATTCGGCTTGACCTGCGCCGCCAGGCCCCGCACCGGCAGGCCATGTATGAAACCATCTCCAGCGCCGATCCGGCTCGGCTCGATGATGCCGCGATTGCGCGGATCGCCAGCGGCCTGCTCGATCGCACGCTGCCCAAGGCGCAATGGACCCATGCCGCGCATTTCGCCGCCGCCCTGTGGTTGCTGCGCTGGCAGCGCAATTTCCACGCGCCGCGCGACATGCCCGACATCATCCGCCGCTACAATGTCGCAACCGGCGGCGTGAACAGCGACAGCGAAGGCTATCACGAGACCATCACCCAGGCCTCGCTGCGTGCCGCTGCCGCTGCGCTCGCCGCCGCGCCCGGGCAGCCGCTTGCCACCGTCCTCGCCGACCTGCTCGCCAGCCCCTATGGCCGGTCCGACTGGCTGC
This sequence comes from Sphingomonadales bacterium, assembly GCA_027489695.1. Taxonomy (GTDB): domain Bacteria; phylum Pseudomonadota; class Alphaproteobacteria; order Sphingomonadales; family Sphingomonadaceae; genus Sandarakinorhabdus. Next base: position 1,007 of record JAIXZK010000055.1, on the reverse strand, counting down.
TGGCGCACTGGTCGCGCGATCAGCTGTTCAGCACCGCGGCGCGACGGGAATGGCTGGCGCCGGATATCGCGCCGCTGCCGTTCTGAGCACCGGCCGCCTCACGCCGGCAGATTGCACGCATCCTTCAGGTTCCGCCCGACGCGGAATTTCGGCACCACGGTTGCGGCCAGGTCCATTGGCTCGCCAGTGCGTGGATTGCGGCCGGTGGTTGCCTTGCGGCTGCCGGCGACGAAATTGCCGAAGCCGACCAGCCGGACTTCCTCGCCGCGAGCCAGGCTTTCGGTGATGGCATCGAGCGCGGCATCGATGGCGCGGAGCGCTTCGACGCGCGCCAGGCCGGTGGTTTCGGCAACGCGTGCCGCCAGATCCTGCTTGTTCATCGAATCGCGCGTCCCCAGACGGTGAAAACGCCCATCCTGACCCGCCTTGCCGCCAAGTCAAAGCCCCGGCCGCAGACAGGCGACCGGTTGCCGAATTGACACGCCGGATCGCTGCCCGAACGCGCCGTGCATTGCTCTATTGGCGGTCTGGCTCCACCGCCAGCCCCGCGGCTGGCGGCGCCGCCGCTGTCAGTGCCGAACGGCGGGTTCGGCGACGGGGACGCCGTCGGGACGAACCGCCAGTTCATCGGCTTCCGACCATTCGATCGGCACTGGCGGCGTCGCCAGCGCCAGCGCCAGCACCTCGTCGACATGGGCGACCGGGATGATCTTCAGCCCGGCGGTGACGTTGGCCGGTATCTCCGCGAGATCCTTCTCATTCTCGGCCGGGATGAAGACGGTGGTGATGCCGCCCCGCAGCGCCGCCAGCAGCTTTTCCTTGAGGCCGCCGATCGGCAGCACCCGGCCGCGCAGCGTCACCTCGCCGGTCATCGCCACATCCTTGCGCACCGGAATGCCGGTCAGGGTCGAGATGATCGCCGTCACCATGGCGATGCCAGCTGACGGACCGTCCTTCGGCGTCGCGCCTTCCGGCACATGGACGTGGATGTCCCGCTTGTCGAACAT
>JAIXZK010000086.1 GCA_027489695.1 Sphingomonadales bacterium | reverse complement strand
TCCTGGGGAGGACAGGCCGTGGCTCACAAGTTCGAAATCTACAAGGACAAGGCCGGCGAATATCGCGTGCGGTTCAAGTACAACAGCGAGATCATGTTCTCGACCGAAGGCTATGCCTCCAAGGCATCGGCAGTGAACGCCATCGAGTCGATCAAGAAGAACGGCCCCGGCGCGCCGACCGAGGACAACAGCGCCGGCTGAGGCGGCGGCCCCAGGGCGGGCCTGCTGACAAGGCTATAGCATCCCTCCCCCCCGCGGGGAGGGCGACTCGCGCGCTTGCGCGAGCGGGGTGGGGGCCTCCTGTCCGAGGAGAGCAGATTACCCCCGCCCCGCTCGGTGAAGGCGCCGCCGAGAAAGACAGTTCCGGCGTTAGGGTACGCTTGGCTGCCTCCGATTGTGTCAAGAATGGTAACTCTTCTCTCGCCTCCAATCCAGTTATCAATCCAGCCTCGCGCTGTCGGAGAGGCGTTTTAAAGATACTCCAGACCTCCATATGCCCTTGAAAAAGGCATCGTACCCTGAGCTGCCCTGCGAAAGTGACGTAGTAAAGTCAACATAGTTAACAATCGCACTAAAAGTGTTTGTCATTGATGCCGCCTCTTAAGTTGGCCGGCTCAGTCCCAAAACCATTAGTTCCTGTTAGGTAGATTGATACACTGGTTTAAACCACTTATTACGGTCGTCGTTATTTTACTCTGTACTGCTGTCACCATAAAGCGGACCCCAAGTAGCTCCCGATTTTGACCTTGTGCATCGCTAGCAAAATTGGAGGTGATGCGTTGTTCACGAAATAACCAGAAAATATCAGGGTACTTGTTCTCTATTGTTTTTTCTCTGCTTTGTTTAACTATGATACCACTATTGAGTTCATGCGTTTGGAATGCTAGACCTATTTCATTCCAGTCACGCCACGGAACAGGCTGTATGCCGAGCTGAGTAGGCAGCGCCTTTCCGTGCAATCGCATGTAAAGCTGAATAGCAGCGCGCTCACTCCAAACCGCAACTAACTGCCTTCTGCGCGTCGTAGGAGCATCGCCTCTCGTTGACCGAGAAACATCGCTTAGGTTTTCGCAATAAGTTAGCCGTAAGGGTTTTGCAGACAACATATTATACAGCCGCACGTCAGACATGCGATATGCATCCGTATCTGAAGGTAGCGGATGGGCGATAATCACGAGATCGAGTCGATTAATCTTCGAATTCCAGCAGTTACGGTCTGAATTTATCCTTCGACTAATCGACGTCTTTATGTCCGAGACGAACTCCTTAAAATCCTCGTTCCCCGGTAGGTGGCGCGCTCGTGCGGCAAGCGCTATCGCAGCGTCGTTGCCATAATTAACCACTACATCTATCGGGCGGCAGTGGGTGAGCCCGGCAACAGCCGCCGCAGCAGTAATGAATAACACATTAGCCCCTAGTCGGCCTCCCCGCAGGGGGGGAGGGATGCTTATCTCAGTCCCCGATCGCCCGCGCCAGCGCGAAATCGCGTTCGGAAATCCCGCCCGCGTCGTGCGTCGTCAGGCGGATGGCAACCCGATTCCACACGTTCGACCATTCCGGGTGATGATCGGCCTTTTCGGCGAGCAGCGCGACGCGGGTCATGAAGGCGAACGCCTCCGGAAAATCACGGAAGCGCCATTCGCGTTCGATGGCGAGGCCATCGCCGGACAAGGCCCAGCCGGGCAGGGCGGCTAGCGCGGCGGCGATGGCCTGGGAGTCGGCGCGTTCGATCATGGTCTCGCCTTATCGGAGCGGCCGGCGTATCGCCAGCCGATGATGCACGCCCCCAGCCTCGCCGAGATCGAAACCCTGGCCCAGGCCGCTGTCGAGCGGCTGCCGGAGATCTTCCGCCGTCACCTCGCCAGCGTCGTGCTGCGCGTCGAGGATTTCCCCGACGAGGAAGTCATCGCGGCGATGGAGCTGGAGAGCGAATGGGAATTGCTCGGCCTCTACCAGGGCCGCCACATCGGCCTGAAGGGCGATGAGCCGACGGGCGCGCTGCCCGACATGATCTTCCTCTACCGCCGGCCGATGCTGGAGGAATGGTGCGAGAGCGACGACAGCCTCGAAGCCATCGTCACCCATGTGCTGGTCCATGAGGTCGGCCATCACATGGGGCTGAGCGACGCGCAGATGGAAGCGATCGAGGCGCAGCTGGAGGGGTAGCTTTCAAGAAGAAGGCGGCCCCAGCCGCCGGAGGCTTGCTTGTCTTGCTTCCGCTTTCGCGTGGCGCGCGGCCGGCGGCGGAGCCGCCGAGTCCGCTGGGGTCGGCAAAGGCAGGAAAGCAAGAGCGCGGCGGAGCCGCGTCGTCGGACGAGTCAAAAAAGGGGACCTGAGGGTCCCCTTTTTCGCTCGCCGGCCGAGCTTGCGCCTGTCGGCGCGCTTCCCGGCTGCGCCGGTCCAGCGCGCTCGCGACGCTGCGCTGCGGCGCTGCGCTTAGAAGTTCACCCGGCCGACGATGCCGAAATAGCGATCGGCTTCGCGCGGGATCAGGTAGCGCAGCGAGCCGCCGGGGCCGCCGTTGGTGATCTGCGCGGCGAAGCTTTCGTCGGCGACATTGTTGACGACGAAGGTCAGGCGGAACTTGTCCTCGGCGTCAACGATGCCGACCTGCAGGTTGACGATCGAATAGCCGCGGATGGTGCCCTGGGCGCGGACGGCCGGGCTGGCATCGAACAGCGACAGCTGGCTCGACTGGGCCGAGGCCTGGGCGCCGAAGGTCACGTCGATCGCGCCGCCGGTGCGCCAGCGATAATCGGCGTTCAACGACCCGCGCCACTTCGGCGCAAAGGCCAGCGGCGTGCCGGCGGGGATGACGGCCGCGCCGGGGGGGGCGCGGAAGGCGTCGACCTTGGCATCGGTGTAGGTCAGCGCGCCGCCGATCGACAGGTCGGCGACCGGCCGCCAGGCGAAATCGACTTCGGCGCCGCGGGTCGAGACATTGCCGGCGTTGGTGAAGCGGGTGACGACGACACCGGCGACGAGATCGGGATTGTTGGCCTGGAAGTTGCGATACTTGGCCAGATAGCCGGCGATGTTCAGCGTCAGCTTGCCGCCGAAGAAGCTGTTCTTCAGGCCGATTTCGAAGCTGTCCGAAAGCTCCGAATCGATGACGTTGGTGCCGGTCGGATTGAGGTTGAAGAAGACGTTATAGGCCGGGCCCTTGTAGCCGCGGGCGTAGGTTGCATAGACCATGTTGTCGTCGGTCATGTCGAACTGCAGGCCGGCCTTGCCCGAAAGATTGTCGGTATCGGTCTTGGTCTGGAACGGCACGCCATTGGCGGCGGCCGGGTTGCCGTTGTTGAGGCCGCCATTCGACGTGGCGAACACGCCGGCGTCGAAGCTCGGCTGGATGCCGGGGCCGGCGAGCAGGGTGCGGCGGCTGTGGAAGACGCTCAGATCGTCGACGGTATAGCGCAGGCCGACGATGCCGCGGAACCGCGGCGTGAAGTTGATCGTGCCCTGGCCGAACAGCGCGACGTTGGTGAAGGTCGAACCGAAGGTGGCGCTGGCGCTCGGGAAGGTCGTTGCCGGCGCGCCGGGGGCGCCGCACGAAACCAGCGCCAGCGGCGTCGGCGCCGGGTTGCACAGCACGACGTTGCGGGTGAAGGTCCGCTGGCTATAGGCGCGGCTGTAGAAGGCGCCGACGACATAGGCGATCGTCTGGTCGGCGGGCGAGGTCAGGCGGATTTCCTGGCTGAAGGTGTTGCCGATCTGCGGGCCATCGTCGTGCAGCTGGTTGAGGCCGGCGAAGGCGCCGCCGACCCAGTCACCATCGCGGATCTCGCGGTTGCTGTAGTTGCGATAGGCGGTGATCGAGGTGACGACATGGTCGCCGAGCTCGATGTCGAATTGACCCGACGCGCCCCAGCTTTCTTCCTCGGTGCGGGTGACGAGGTTCTGGCGGATGGTGCGGGTCTTGTCGCCCTGGAGATTGATGCCGGCCAGCGCCAGCCCGCCGACGCCGGTCGGCGTCGTGCCGATGACTTCGGCGCAGCAATCGTCGTTCGACTTGCGCCAGTCGGCGATCAGGGTGAACTTCACCTTGTCGCTGACGTCGGCTTCCAGGATGTTGCGGACACCATATTGTTCATAGCCATTGACCCGGCGATTGACGCCCGGCGCATCGTTGAAGATGTTGCCGTCATACTGGCCGTAGAAGAAGGTCAGGCGGTTGCGGACGCGATCGTTGATCGGGGTGTCGATGGCACCGCGGAGACGGAATTCCTTGCCATTGCCGAAGTAGAAGGCGCCATCGACATAGCCGCCCAGTTCGCGGCCCGGCTTGCGCGAGACGACGTTGACGACACCGGCCGAGGCGTTCTTGCCGAACAGCGTGCCCTGCGGGCCGCGCAGCACTTCGATGCGCTCGATGTCGACCAGCGCGGTAAAGGCTTCGCCCGAACGGCTCAGCACGACGCCATCGAGGACGGTCGATACCGAAGGCTCGCCGGCGATCGAGAAGGTCGCGGTGCCGACGCCGCGCAGATAGATCGACTGGTTGAGCACGGTGCCCGACTTGCGGAAGTTGAGCGCCGGCACCTGATATTGCAGGTTCTCGAGGTTGAGGGCGCCCTGGCGCTCGAGCTGGTCACCGGTGATCACCGAGACGGCGACGGGCACGTCCTGCAGGCGCTCGGAACGCTTCTGGGCGGTGACGACGATTTCGGCCGGTTCGTAATCGGCGGCGGCGGCGGTATCGGCCGGCGCGGGAGCCGTCTGGGCGAAGGCCGGCGCGGCAGCAAAGACGATCAGCGCGGCGGTGCCGAGCAGGGCGGTGCGTTTCATCGGTTCATCCCCATTGTTCCGGCCCATTAAAGGCCATTGGTTCACTAGGAATTCCCTAGCGCCACTGCTGCTGCAAAAGAAGGGATTGGGCGCCGCGTCAAGCCGCCGGCCGGGCGATCGCGAAACTGTGTTGCGGGGGTGCAACAGAGTTGCGCGGCGTGGCGCCCCTGGAAGCCCGCCCTAGAGTCCGAGCTCGCTCATCGCCACGACGCGATGCTCGCGGGCGCTGATTTCGGCGGCCAGGCCGATGGCGACGGCGCGCAGCCCGTCCTCGGCGGTGACCAGCACCGGGCCTTCGCCGCGCACGGCGCGGGTGAAGGCGAGATGCTGGAAATAGGTCGAACCATGGTGCTGCCCCGCCGCCAGGGCATCGGCCGGCGTCTCGACATGGGCGCGTGTCGCCTGCTTGGGGTTCATGAAGCCGACGCGCGGGCTATGGACGATATCGCCGGCCGGGATCAGCACATCGAGCCGGGCCTTGTCGCCGACCGCGGTGATCTCCTCCTGCTGTTCGGCGCCATCGGCGAACATGCACAGGTCGAGCATGGCGCGGACGCCGTTCGAAAATTCCACCGTCGTGTAGCTGTTGTCGATGATGTCCGGCACGCGGCCGTCGTAGCGCTCGTCCTTGTGGTTGACGTCCATGGCGCCCGAACAGAACACCCGCACCGGCTCGGCGTCGACGATCAGCCGCATCAGATCAAAGAAATGGCAGCATTTTTCGACCATGGTGCCGCCGGTATTGGCCGAAAAGCGGTTCCAGTCGCCGACCTTGACCAGGAACGGGAAGCGATGCTCGCGGATCGAGAGCATCTGCAGCGCACCGATGCGGCCGCCATGAATCTGCGACACATATTCGGTGACCGGCGGCATGAAGCGATATTCCATCGCCGTCCAGAATACCCGGTCATAGCCGGCCGCGGCGCTCGCCATCGCCCGCGCGTCCTCGATCGTCGTCGCCAGCGGCTTTTCGCACAATATGTGCAGCCGCGCGTCCATCAGCGGCGGCACCACGTCGACATGGGTGAAATTGGGGCTGGCGACGACGACGGCATCGCACAGGCCGGAAGCCGCCAGCGCGGCGGTATCGGCGAAGCGCGCCGGATCGCTGCCGGCGGCGGCAGCCGCGCGATCGAGGCATTTCGCCACCGGATCGGCGAGCGCCGTCACGCTGTGCCCGGCGAGGCGGATGTTGGCGATATGCTCGATCGCCATCATGCCGCTGCCGACGATCCCCCAGCGCAGGCTATCGGTACTTTTCATTGCGGGCATCTCCGGGCATTGGGGGCGTCATGGATGAAATCGCCCTTTCCCCCGAACCCCGCCCGCTCGGCAAGTCCTCGTTGCGGGTCAGCCCGCTGGCCTGGGGCATGTGGCGCTTCGCCGGCGACGATGTCGCCGCCGCCCGCGAGAAGGTGGAAGCCGCGATCGCCGCCGGCATCAACTTCTTCGACACCGCCGACATTTATGGTCCGGACAATGACGAGCCGTTCGGCGCTTCGGAAGCGCTGCTCGGTCGGGTCTTTGCCGAGTCGCCCGGGCTTCGTGACCGTATCGTGCTGGCTTCGAAGGGCGGCATCCGCATGGGCGTGCCCTATGATTCGTCGCCCGCCTACCTCCGCGCCGCGGTCGAAGCCTCGCTGACCCGGCTCGGCGTCGAGCGCATCGACCTGTGGCAGATCCACCGCCCCGACATGCTGACTCACCCCGCCGATGTCGCCGCCACGCTCGACGCGCTGGTGGCCGAGGGCAAGATCGGCACGGTCGGCGTTTCGAACTTCACCGTGGCGCAGACGGCGGCGCTGGCGGCGCATCTGAAATCGGGCATCGTCTCGACTCAGCCGGAGTTTTCGCCGCTGGCACTGGCGCCGCTGTTCGATGGCACGCTCGATCACGCCATGGAGCAGGGCATCGGCGTCATGGCCTGGTCGCCGCTTGGCCAGGGCCGCATCGGCGATGGCGACCCGCGGCCCGGTCGCGGCAAGCCCGAGGACGAGCGCACGGCGCGGGTCAAGGCAGCGCTGGCGGCGCAGGCCGAGGCCCATGGTGTCGGCGTAACCGCTGCCGCCTATGCCTGGATCATGGCGCATCCGGCCGGCATCGTGCCCATCGTCGGCACGCAGAACCCGGCGCGCATTGCGGCGAGCGCCGATGCCTTCAAGGTCAAGTGGACGCGGGCGCAATGGTATGGCGTGCTGACCGCGTCGCTCGGGGAGAATCTGCCGTGAAACTGCCGGAAACGAGCCCGTGCGAAGTCGCCTGGTTTTCGGCGCTGTGCGACGATGATTATGAATTTCTGGGGCAGCCCGATCCGGCGCTGAAGTCGAGCTGGGAGCATTGCCGCAACATCGTCATGGCCGCCGAAAAGGGCGGCTTCGACAATGTGCTGCTGCCCTCGGGCTATGC
>JAIXZK010000180.1 GCA_027489695.1 Sphingomonadales bacterium | reverse complement strand
GGAAGCCCGGCAGAGCGCTCGCACGTTTGCCAGATAGCGCTGCTATCTGGCTGCAATCGCTCACTCCTGCCGGGCTTCCTGACCGCGTCATGACCCCTGAAATTTATGGGTCCGGACCCCAGACCCCCATTTATCCTGACCTGAGCGCCAGTCCGTGTGAAAGAGACCCTGAGAGCAAGCGCGATTGCGCGGTTTGCAGGCCAATCGCCTCGATGGCTATTTACGCCCAACTTTCGGTCGCGCGCGAGAAGAGAGATAAGGCCGGCAACCGGACGTTGGTTTTAACCGGGAAACCGTGGGCGGGGACACATGAAGAAGCTAAAACAAACCTTTGCCAATCCGACTAAGTTGCCAATCTTCCTGAACTTGGAGCTTTCCACCTCGCGCTTCCGTCTAAACCCCGGAGAGGAGCTAATCCTGCTCTACGATCCGGCTGATAGAGCCTCCGATGCGAACGGCTCCGCCTTGAGGATCGAAGTCATTCCAGACTGCGACATCATCGAGTTGGTGATCTACACAGCGGAGAGCATGATGTTTCACCCAGATGGTCGCGAAGCTTCAATGGATTTCGGACACGCCTGACGGGCAGTTATTCGCGGTTACACGCGATAGCGGACGAACATTCTCGACAAGATTTGATGGATTCACGGTCCCTCCTCCCGAGTCAAAACGGATTTGAGGCGATGTCGGCTTGCCACCACAAGCATGCCCGCCGATTTTCCTACACGGCAAATTTTTGATAGAAGCAGTTGCACCCGTCGTCTTCGATCGATGAAATCGATCAATCGACCTGTTGGCGAGGTCGCAGCTGGTGGTGATTTTCCCGGAATCCGTAAAATATGTAAAATAACAGCGTCGTTGCCAGCCCCTGCAAGAGACAGAATCAATCAATGCAAAGGGCTCACCAGCGCTCGACGAGTCGCCAGCAAGGCGATCCAATATCAAGCCCTCGCTCATCCTGAGCGCCGTCGAAGGGCTAGGCGCAGTCGAAGGCCCGCCTCTCTTCCGCCCTTGCCGCCAGGGCGCCGCTTTGCCACGCTGGGCGTCTGCCAAAGGACCGGAACCAAAAATGAAAGCCCTGCTGCTTGCTGCCCTGCTCGCCACCGCCGCGCCGGTGCTGGCCGCCGAACCCGCGCCGTTCGAGGCGGCGGACCTGTACAGGCTGTCGATGGTCACCGATCCGCAGGTGGCGCCCGATGGCAATCGCGTGCTGTTCACCCGCGCCTTTTTCGATATCCAGACCGATACGCGCCAGGGCGAAATCTGGCTGGCGACGCTCGGCGGCAAGGCCGTTGATAAGCGCCTGCTGATCCCCGCCGCCGCCAAGGCATCGGGCGCTGCCTGGTCACCCGATGGCAGTCGCATCGCCTATGTCGCGCCCTGGCTCGGCAAGCCGCAGCTCTGGGTGATGCGCGTCGCCGATGGCGTCGGACAGCTAGTGACTCGCGGCAAATATGCGCCGGAAAGCTTCGTCTGGTCGCCCGATGGCAGCCGCATCGCCTTTACCGCGCGGGTCGAGGCGCCGCCGGCAAAGATCCGCGGCATGGTCGACAAGCCGGAGGGCGCAACCTGGGCGCCGGCGCCGAAGATCATCGACAGCTTCCGCTATCGTTTCGATGGCCGCGGCTATGCGACGCCGGGATCGACGCAGCTGTTCGTCGTCGATGCCGCCGGCGGCGAAGCCAAGGAGCTGACGGCGGGCGACAATGACCAGGTTTCGGGCGGTTTCGACTGGCTGCCCGATAGCCGGACGATCGTCTATTCGGCGCGGGTCCGCGACGGCAATGATCTGCTGCCGGTGGAAAGCGACCTGTGGCAGGTCGGCATCGGCGGCGGCGCCCCGGTCCGCCTGACCGACATCGACGGCACCGAGGATGACCCGCAGGTCTCCCCCGATGGCAAGACCATCGCCTTCACCGGCGCGCTGACCGCGACCAGCTTCTATGTCCAGTCGGATCTCTGGGTGCGGCCGCTGGCCGGCGGTCCGGCGCGCAACCTGACCGCCGACCTCGACCGGCCGGTGATCGCGGCGAAATGGGCGAAGGACGGCAAGGGCCTGCACGTCTTCTACAATGACGCCGGGCTGACCAAGGTGGCGCTGCTGCCGCTCGCCGGCGGCAAGCCGCAGCTGGAGGTGCCGGCGATCGGCGGTACCCGGCTCTATCTGCCGTCTTCGGGCGGCAATTGGTCGGAAGGCGGCGGCACCTTCGCCTATACGACGGTCGAGGCCGACCGCCCGGCCGGGCTCGGCATCGCGCGGGCCGGCAAGGAAATCGCCCGCATCGATTTCAACGCCGACTGGCGCGCCGGCAAGCGCCTCGGGCCGATGGAACGCATCACCTACAAGTCAGCCAAGGACGGCCTGCCGATCGAGGCCTGGGTGCAGTTTCCGCCCGGCTTCGATCCGGCGCGGAAATACCCGCTGGCGCTGGAAATTCACGGTGGCCCGAACACCGATTACGGCCCCTATTTCTCGATCACCCACCAACTATATGCGGCGGCCGGCTATATCGTGCTGTTCACCAACCCGCGGGGGAGCATCGGTTACGGCCGGCAGTTCGCCAATGCCATCGACAAGGCCTATCCCGGCGACGACCATGACGACCTGATGTCGGGCGTCGATGAAATGCTGAAACGGCCCTATGTCGATGCCAGGAACCTGTTCATCGGCGGCGGCTCCGGCGGCGGCGTGCTGACCACCTTTGCCATCGGCAAGACCGACCGTTTCCGCGCCGCCGCGGCGCTGCGCCCGGTCACCGACTGGACGGTGCAGGCGCTGACCAGCGACATTACCGCCGTCACGCTCAGGAACTGGGTGCCGGGCAACCCCTGGGACAATCATGACGATTACTGGCGGCGCTCGACGCTGAGCCTCGTCGGCAAGGTCAAGACGCCGACCATCCTGATCGACGGCGAGGCCGATTGGCGGACGCCGATCAGCCAGTCGGAAGCCTATTACCAGGCGCTCAAGGTGCGCGGCGTGCCGACCCGGATGGTGCGCCTGCCGGAGGCCGGCCATGGCATGGGCCGGCCGTCGCAATGGCTGCAGTCGATCCTGACCGTGGTCGACTGGTATGATCGCTTCAAGGTGAAGTGAGGCGCCGCGTCGCCCTTGCTGTCACCCCGGGCTTGACCCGGGGCCCAGCTTTTCTCGAACGGCGGGAGGAACAACTGGGCCCCGGGTCAAGCCCGGGGTGACAGCTGGGGTTCAGGCGGCGCTCTTCAACCGCGCCGCATAGCCTTTGCGGAACTTCGCCAGCTTCGGCGCGACAACGGCGGCGCAATAGCCATTGGCGGTGCCGTTCCGCTCGAAATAGCGCTGGTGATAATCCTCGGCGCGGTACCAGTCGCTGAGCGGCTCGATCGAGGTGACGATCGGATTGTCCCAGACCGGCTGGTTGCGGGCGATGGCGGCGCCGGCTTCGGCGGCCTGGGCCTCGTTATGGGGGAAGATCGCCGAGCGATATTGCGTGCCGGTATCGGCGCCCTGGCGGTTGAGCGTGGTCGGATCATGGGTGTGGAAGAAAATGTCGAGGATGTCGGCGTAGGAGATCACTGCCGGATCATAGGTGATGCGGATCGCCTCGGCATGGCCGGTGCGGCCGGTGCAGACCGCTTCGTAGGAAGGATTGGGGACGCTGCCGCCGATATAGCCGGATTCGACCAGCTCGACGCCGCGCAATTCGTTGAACACGGCCTCGGTGCACCAGAAGCAGCCGCCGGCGATGGTCGCGGTTTCGATAGCCATGCTCTCTCCATGTTGTGGCGTGCCGGAAGCGGGCAGCGCCGATCGCCGCAATCTGGGGACGCCGCGGCGCAATCGCAAGCGACCGCTGCCGCACCAGGCTGGCGGAAGATCGTATCCATCCCGGACGTATCGGCGGAAAATCTCATCCGGGCGCAAGATTCCGGCATCGAAGAGTCGCAAATGCGCCAGAATGATGTTATCCACAGGCGCGACTCGGGGGGCCGAGTGCATCAGTCGACTCGGAACGGTGCCGGTTTGGCGCGTGTCGGGCCGCTTCGCGCTTCCCTCGGGCAACCAAGCCAAGGCCGAACAACGGCCGTCGAAGAACTGGTCGCGCCATGAACCCTTATGAGGCGAATTTGACGAATGTCTCGGCTCGCATCCTGGCCTGGGTGCGCGGCATGGCACGCCAATATCGTCGGCCGCTGCTGGCCCTGATCGCCGCCAGCGTCACGCTTGCCGTTGGCGTCAACGCCGGGCCGTCGCCGGCACCAATTGTGCTCGCTGCCGCCGAATAGCGCCTTACGCCGTTCAGCCGGCTGCATTTTCCCGCCTTCCTGACCCCGCGGCCGCGCAACACCGCCGCTTCCCACCGCCGCCCGCCGCTGCTACCGACACGGCAAGGACGCCGCACGAGTGTTCGACATGGGTCCCGCAACGGTGCGGGCGGGGGAGCCGATGGCCGACAAGCACGATCCGGAATTCGAGCAAGCGCCGACGCCCGCGGGCGATTCCCGGATGCCGCCGGTCGGTGGGGCCTATGCCAAATATGTGCTGGCGCTGCTGGTGCTCGTCTATGCGATGAACTTCATCGATCGGCAGATCCTCGCCATCCTCGCCGAAGACATCAAGCGCGACCTGAAATTGAGCGATGCCGATCTCGGCTTCCTCTACGGCACAGCTTTCGCTGTCTTCTATGCGCTGTTCGGCATCCCGCTCGGCCGGCTGGCCGACAATTGGGTGCGGACCCGGCTGCTCAGCCTTGGCCTGTTCGTCTGGTCGGCGATGACGGCGCTTTCCGGCCTGTCGACGAATTTTCTGCAACTGAGCCTCGCCCGCGTCGGGGTCGGCATCGGCGAGGCCTCGGCCAGCCCGTCCGCGTTCTCGATGCTGTCGGACTGGTTCCCCCGCGAAAAGCGCGCCACGGCGCTCGCCATCTATTCGGCCGGCCTCTACCTTGGCGGCGGCGTCTCGCTGCTGATCGGCGCCGTCGTCGTGCGCGCCTGGAATGCCGCTTATCCGATGGGCGGCCCGTTGGGTTTGGTCGGCTGGCAGGCGGCTTTCCTGGCGGTCGGTTTCCCCGGCATGCTGCTGTCTTTCTGGGTCTCGACGCTGAAGGAGCCGATCCGTGGCCGCGCCGAGGGCCTGCCCGAACCGCCGAAGGTCGAAAATGTCGGCGCCAAGCTCTGGCAGGACGTTTCGAGCGTCATCCCGCCCCTCACTTTGCTCCATCTGGCGCCGTTCGGCGCGCGCGTGCTGGCCACCAACCTCGCCGTCGCCGCCGCCTTCGCGGCGCTGGCGACGCTGCTGATCGGCATTACCGGCGATGTGCCGCAATGGGTCGCAATCTGCCTCGGCGGCTATGCCGTCACCAGTTGGGCGCAGTCGCTCAAGGAACGTGATCCGCCGACCTATGCGCTGATCTGGGGCACGCCGACCTTCCTGCTGGCGTTGCTCGGCTTCGGATCGATTTCGTTCGTCGGCTATTCGATCGGCTTCTGGGCGGCGCCTTATGCCATCCGCACCTTTGTGGTGCCGATGGCCGCCGCCGGGGGCCCGCTGCCCTGGTATGCCAGCAAGGAAATCGTCGCGCTGGTGCTCGGCGGCTGGGGCGCGGCCGGCGGCTTCCTCGGCGTGGTGATCGGCGGCATCGTTTCGGATTGGGTCAAGAAGCGCAATCCGGCGGGGCGCATCCTGGTCGGCGCGCTGGCGACGCTGGTGCCGGCGCCGTTCATTTGGGCAATGTTCACCACCGACGATCTCGGCCTGTTCCTGCTCTACAACATCCCCCTGGCCTTCGGCAGCATGTATGTCGGCATCGCCGCGGCGACGACGCAGGATTTGGTGCTGCCACGGATGCGCGGCGCCGCCACCGCCACCTATTTCATCGGGACGACGCTGCTCGGCCTCGGCCTCGGCCCCTATTTTACCGGCGCGGTATCGAAGGCGACCGACAGCCTCGCCACTGGCGTGCTGTCGCTGCTGCTGATGGCACCGGTGACGCTGACGTGCCTCTATCTCGTCTATCGCAAGCTGCCGCTGGCCGAAGCATCGCGGGTCGAACGCGCCCGTGCGGCCGGCGAAGTTATCTGACGACCGGCAAAGCCATCTGAAGGAGCCCCCATGTCCGCATTCAACATCGAAAACCTGTTCTCCGTCGCCGGCATAACCGTCGTCATCACCGGCGGCAGCCGCGGCATCGGCGAGATGATCGCCCGCGGCTATGTCGCCAATGGTGCCAAGGTCATCCTGACCAGCCGCAAGGCCAG
>JAIXZK010000194.1 GCA_027489695.1 Sphingomonadales bacterium | reverse complement strand
CAACACCGATGTCATGCGCACCGCGCTCGAGGCCTGCCATCGCGGCTGGGGCGAATCGATCGTCATCGGCGTCGCCGAGGCGGGCAAGGAGATTGCGACGCGGCCGTTCCAGCTCGTCACCGGCCGGGTGTGGAAGGGCTCGGCGTTCGGCGGCGCCCGCGGTCGCACCGATGTGCCGAAGATCGTCGACTGGTATGTGAACGGCAAGATCGAGATCGACCCGATGATCACCCATGTCCTGTCGCTCGACGAGATCAACAAGGGTTTCGACCTGATGCACAGCGGCGAGAGCATCCGGTCGGTTGTCGTCTATTGAGGCATCCCGCGCGGTGAGGGTCCTCGGTGCCGTGCTGGCCGGCGGCCGGTCGCTGCGCTTCGGCAGCGACAAGGCGCTCGCCATGCTGCGCGGTAAGCCGTTGATCGATAACGTTATCGACGCCCTGGCGCCGCAGGTCGACGCGGTGGTGATCTGTGGTCGGGACCATGGTGGATTGCTCGCACTGGCGGATCGGCCCGGGCCGGGCCAAGGGCCGCTGGCCGGCCTCAGTGCCGCGCTGCATCACGCCGCCGCGGCCGGCTTCGACCGGGTGCTGAGCGTCGGCTGCGACATGCCCGATCTGCCGGCCGATCTCGTCGCCAGGCTGGGTGGCGCGCCGGCGGTGGCCGACGGGCAATGGCTGGTCGGCCTCTGGCCGGCCACGCTGGCGACGCGGCTCGACGCGCATCTCGCCGCCGGCAACCGCTCGCTGCGCGGCTGGGCCGATGCGGTGGGTGCGGCGCGGATTGCGCTGCCACCGCTCGCCAACATCAACCGGATCGAGGATCTGGCGGCTCTGCCGGGGTCCTCCGATTAAGCGAAGTCTTCCGTCTCGACCTGTGCCTGCATCGCCGGTGGATAGCGGCCGCCGGCAACGGTGCGCTGGTTGATCAGCGCCCCCAGCCGCGCCGCCAGATCCTCCGACAGCACCACATCCCTGGCCGCGAAATTTTCCTCCATATGCGCGATCGAGGCGGTGCCGGGGATCGGCACACAGGCCGGATCGACATGCAGCAGCCAGGCCAGCGCCAGTTGCGCCGGGGTGCAGCCGGCCTCCGCCGCCAGCGCCAGATAGGCCGGCAGCAGGGCGCGATTGGCGGCGAGATCGGCATCGCGGAAGCGCGGCATGTGCGCCCGCATGTCGCCCTTGCCGAAGCGCGCCGGATCGAGGCCCGGATCGGCGAGGAAACCGCGGCCGACCGGCGAGAAGGGCACGAAAGTGACGCCGAGCTCGCGGCAGGCGGCGAGGACGGCAATCTCCGGATTGCGCGTCCACAGCGAATATTCGCTCTGCACCGCGGCGATCGGGTGCACGGCATGGGCGCGGCGCAGCGTGGCGGCGGAAATCTCCGACAGGCCGATGGCGCCGATCTTGCCGGCGGCGACCGCTTGCGACAGCGCGCCGACCGACTCCTCGATCGGCACCTTCGGATCGAGCCGGTGCAGATAGTAAAGATCGATGTGATCGACGCCCAATCGTTCGAGACTGGCATCGAGCACCGCGGCGATGCCCGCCGGGCTGCCATCCAGGGCGCGGCCGCCCTCTGGCGTAACGACAATGCCGCATTTCGATGCCAGCAGCACCTGGTCGCGCCGGCCCTTCAGGACGCGCCCGACCAGCCGCTCGTTATGCCCCATGCCGTAAAGCGCGGCGGTATCGAGGAAATCATGGCCAAGTTCGATGGCGCGGTGCACCAGCCGCTCGCCATCCTCGTCAGCCGGCGGCGGGCCATAGCCATGGCTCAAGGACATGCAGCCGAGGCCGATCGCCGCCACCGGCCGCCCGGCGATGCGGCGCTGGCCGCCCGGCGCGGTGCTCAGCATTTGCGCTTGGACGATTTGCCGAGTTCCTTGCCGACCAGCGCACCGCCGCCGGCCACCAGCAGCGACTCGCCAACGCCGCCGCCGAGCAGCGCCGCGCCGACACCCGCCGCGGCGGCACCGGCGATGGCGCCGCGCTTCTCCGACCGCTTCCGGGCGGCCATGCATTGTTCGTAGGTGGCGTAGCGCTTGCCCTTGAATTCATAATAATGATCGTTGTTGCGCGCAGCGGCCGGCGTGGCCGCCAGCAGCGCCAGGGTGAGCAGCAGGCTTGTCGAGCGCATGGCAATCTCCCATCATGATCCCGCTGACCCCGCCGGACTTTTATGAACGACGGCCTTCTGACGGGTTCAGAACGAATTCAGCCCGGCACTGTCACAAGGGCAGCGTCGGCGCTGATGCCGGTGAACACGGAGACGCTCCGATGATCAAGATGATATTTGCCGCCACCCTCGGCACATTGGCACTGGCCGCTCCGGTCGCGGCCCAGGATTATTATGGCTCTGGCGGCGATCGCGGCTTTGCCAGCCATGCCCGCGGCGACGGTTACGACCGTGGCGGCTATGATCGTGGCGGCTACGAGCGTGGTTACGATCGTGGCTATGATCGCCGCGACTTCCGTCAGGATCGGCGCGGCTATGCCTATGGCTATGGCCAGCCGGCCGGCGGCTATTATGCCCCCAACGGCGCCTATGGTGGCGGCTATTACGCCGATCAGGGCTATTATGCCGATCGCGGCTATTACCAGAACCGTGGCCGCCAGGATCGCCGCTTCGATCCCTGCCGCTCCTCGGGCCGCGGCGCGCTGATCGGCGGCCTCGCCGGCGGCGTCATCGGCAACAGCGTCGCCGGCCGCGGTGACCGTACCCTCGGCACCATCCTCGGCGCCGGCCTCGGCGCCGTCGCCGGCACCGCGATCGAACGGGATCAGCGCTGTGGTCGGTATCGCTGATCTGGGCGAAGGAAAGGGGCCTCCGGCGGCTGGGGCCTTGGGCCCCAGACCCCATTTTGTTGGGCTTCGCCTGACCTGAACTGGCTGTAATAAAACAAAAAATCGAAATGGGGTCTGGGGCCTGAGGCCCCAGCCGCCGGAGGCAAACTTGCCT
>JAIXZK010000040.1 GCA_027489695.1 Sphingomonadales bacterium | reverse complement strand
TCGCCGGTCTGGGCGCCGCCCCAGGCGCCGCCGCCGGCGAGCAGCCGGCCCTTGCCGAGCCGCAGCAGCGGCACCGCGGCGCGCGCCTCCAGCCCGCCATAGCCATTGCCATCGTCGATCACCCCGGCCTCACCATAGGCCTGCCATTCGACGGGCACACTGCGGCGCGCAAAACGCGGCGTGACCCGGCCGGAAAGACCGCCGGCGACGCGCACGGTCCAGCCGTTGCGCGCCAACGGCCCCAGCGCCACCAGCCGCTCGGCGCTGATCGACAGGCCCGGGCGCAACTGCCAGCGCAGGCCGACCGCGGCCTGGCCGGTGAGGGCCGGCGCGTCATTGGCGGCGGTGTTGCGCACCACCACCGACAGCGGCCGACGGGCGAGCGGATCGATGGCGAAGGCAAGGGTGCTGCCGCTCTGGCCGCCGCCGAGCACCGGCGCGATCGCGGCGCTCACCGGGCCGGGGGCGCGCGCCAGCGTATAGACATCCCCGGACCAGCGGCGGCGCAGGCGCTGGCGGTCGGCGGCCCAGGCCGCGGCATTGGGGTGCGGGCCGGCGAGCAGCGCCGCGGCGAAGCGCCGGTCGGCCCCGCGCCGATCGCCCTGCGCCAGCCGGGCATAAGCCTCGCTGGCCAGGGCGAAGGCTTCGGCCGAGGGCGGTTCGCGATCCGGGAAATCGAGCAGGATGTCGGGAACGGCGGGGCTCGACAGCGGCTGGAAGCCAGGGGCCAGCGGCAGTGGCGGACGCAGCGGTGGCATCGTGGGCAGCAGCGGCGGGGGTTCGCCCGGCAGCATCGGCGCCACGCTGAGGATGAGCGTCGGCGGCGCGGTGTCCTCGGTTGCCGGCGTGCCGAACGGGTCGGGCGCCGCAATTGCGCTGGCGAGGACTGCCGCCGGCTGCGCTTCGGGGGCGACGCGCGTCGGCGGACGGCGCGGGCCTGGCGGCCGCCGCTGGCGATACAGGGCCGGCGG
The DNA here is from genome assembly GCA_027489695.1 of Sphingomonadales bacterium. Lineage (GTDB taxonomy): Bacteria > Pseudomonadota > Alphaproteobacteria > Sphingomonadales > Sphingomonadaceae > Sandarakinorhabdus. Next base: position 7,720 of record JAIXZK010000040.1, on the reverse strand, counting down.
CGATGCCTGCGCGATCAGGACCGCCTGCTGCCGCTGCCATGCGCCCGCCAGACCGTTGGCGTCACGCCACGCCGCCGGCAGCCGCACCGCCGCCCAGGCCAGCACCAGCAGCGCCACCAGCCGCAGCGCCCGCAGCGGCCGGCCCTGCCGCGGCGCGGAAGGCCGTGGCAGCGCCGCGCGATTCAGCCGCCCGGATATCGGTGGATCGTCTTTTCCCAAGCCAATTGCCCGCCACGTTGCAACATCCCCCGATATCGGCGGGTAGCTACCCATGCGGCAGCAGCGTTGACAAGGTTGCTGACAAGCGCCCGTGGAATTGCAAGCAAGCCCTGGGCCGGACCATAGGCATAGGCGGTGAAGCCGGCGCGAATCAGCAGCCGCCACGCCAGCAGCGCGGCGTTGCCCCAGAGCAGCGCCGGCAGCGCGGTTTCGACGGCGGCGCCGGCCGGCCGGATCACCGCCAGAAGCAGCGCATCAATGAGGACCAGCACGACCAGCGCATAGCCCGCCATGGTCAGCAGCGCTGCCGCCAGCGCCTTGCGGTCGCGCAGCAGCATGTAGCGATCGGCGAGCCCGCCGGGCCAGCCGAGCCGATCCCAGCCGGCGAGCGCGATGCCGGTCAGCCAGCGCGATTTCTGCCGAACGGCGTCGGCGAAGGTCGCCGGGAAATGTTCCTGCGTTGCCACAATAACCTGTTCGGCGCCGCTGCGGATGCGCACCAGCGCCGCCCGGCCGCCGAGTGCCTTGATGCGATGGCCGAGCTCATAATCCTCGGTCAGGCAGCTGGCGTCGAACGGCTCGCCGCCGGCGGCGGCGGCGATGCGGCCGAGCATCTGGCGCTCGATCGCCGAAGCGACGCCGGCCGATGGCACCGCGGCGCCCAGCGCCTCGCGCACCACCAGGTCCTTCGCGTGCGATTCGGCGAATTCGTCGAGATAATGCCCGCTGATCCACGGCGACGCCGGATCGGGCAGCGGCAGCACCGGTAGTTGCACCATGGCGAGGCGCGGGATCAGCGCGTCATAGACCCAGAGTTCCTGCGGGTGGACGACATCCTCGGCATCGTGGAGCACCAGCGCCTTGAAGGGGAGGGTTGTCGCCGTTTCATAGGCCAGCACGGCGCGCCACAGATGGTTGAGGCAGTCGGCCTTGGTCGTCGGCCCCGGCCGGCTGCACAGTACCGGCTGGATGCGATGATCGCCGACCGCCGCCACCGCCGCGGCGCCCTTCGGGTCATTGGGGTAGAGGCCGACGAACACCCGGTAGCGCGGATAATCGAGCCGGGTCGTCAGGTTGGTCAGCATGGCGCCGATGACATCGCCTTCGTCCCAGGCTGGCACGATGATGGCGATGGCGCCGGGATCGGGGCGGCGCAGGCTCTCGGCGCTGGCCCGCTTGTGGCGGCGGTAGATCGTCGCCCGCCGCCACAGGCTGCGCGCCATCCAGACCAGATCGACGAACAGATCGTCGAGGCCGCAGACGAGGAAGCCGACCGCGACGAGCAGCAACGCCTCGCGCACGAAAATGTGGAAGCCGGCGGCGAGGGTCAGCGCGAGGTCGTTCATGCCCGACCCCGCTTGATTCCGTCCGCCGCTTGCCGGATCAGGGGGCCATGGAAGCCCAATATCTCGATCTGGTGCGGCGCGTCTGGGAAAGCGGCGACGAACGCCGCGATCGCACCGGCACCGGCACCCGTGCCCGCTTCGGCGAAACGATCCGCGTCGATCTTTCGGACGGATCGATCCCGTTGCTGACCACCAAGCGCGTCTATTGGAAAACCGCCATCCGCGAGCTGATCTGGTTCCTGAACGGCGAGCGCAACATCCGGTCGCTGGTGGCGCAGGGGGTGCATATCTGGACCGACTGGCCATTGGCACGGTTCAACGAAGCGATGGGCGAAAACCTCGACGAAGCGGCGTTCGAGGCACGCATCCTCGCCGACAGTGATTTCGCGGCGCGCTGGGGCGATCTCGGCCCGGTCTATGGCGCGCAATGGCGGCACTGGCCGCGCTTCGTCGCGGACGGCACCGGCAGCTATCGCCGCGACCCCGAAGGCATCGACCAGATTGCCGCGCTCGTGCATTCTCTGAAAAACAACCCCGCCAGTCGTCGCCACATCTTCACCGGCTGGAACGTCGCCGAACTCGATCAGATGGCGCTGCCTCCCTGCCACATGATGTATCAATATTTCGTCAGCGGTACGAAATTGTCGGGCATTCTCTACCAGCGCTCGTGCGATCTCGGGCTCGGCTTTCCCTTCAACATCTTCGAAGCGGCGGTGCTGCTCCGCATGCTGGCGCAGCAATGCGATCTCGAACCCGGCGAGCTGGTGTGGATGGGGGCGGACTGCCATCTCTATCTCAACCACGGCCATCTGGTCGAAGGCCTGCTGTCCCGCCCCCCGCGTGCCGTGCCACGGCTCGATCTGCTGCGCCGGCCGGCGGACATCTTCTCCTATGCGCTCGAGGATTTCGCCGTCTCGGGCTATGATCCGCACCCGGCCATCGCGGCGCCGGTGGCGGTGTGATCGATCTTGTCCTGATCGTCGCCATGGCCCGCAATGGTGTCATCGGCCGTGACAACGCCCTGCCCTGGCACATCCCCGCCGATCTCAAGCGCTTCAAGCGGCTGACCGTCGGCAAGCCGGTCATCATGGGCCGCAAGACCTTCGAATCGATCGGCAAGCCGCTGCCCGGCCGTCACAATATCGTGCTCAGCCGCGATCCCGGCTGGACCGCGCCCGGCGTCAGCCTGGCCGCGAACCTCGCCGAAGCGGTGGCGGCGGCCGGCCTCGATCCGCGCGCCCGTGCCGAAGGCATTTTCGTCATCGGTGGCGCCAGCGTCTATGCGCAGGCCCTGCCGTCGGCGACGCGGCTGGAAATCACCGAAGTCGATGCGGCCCCGGAGGGCGACACGGTTTTCCCGGCCTTCGACCGCAGCCGCTGGCGCGAGACCGGCCGCGAAGCGCATGCGGCGGATGGCGATGCGCCGGCATTCTGCTTTGTCACCCTCGAACGCCGGGACGGAAACTGACGATGCGAAAATGGCTGATCGGCCTGCTGGTCCTTGTCGCGCTCGCCGCCGGCGCCTTTTTCGCCTTTGCGCCGCGGCTGGCGGCCAGTGGCATGAACCGCGTGGTCGGCGGGCCCTGGCCGGTATCGGCGCGGGCCGCGGCGCTCCACAAGGCGGCGACGATCGTCGACCTGCACGGCGACACGCTGTTGTGGCAGCGCAACCTGCTTGATGCCGCCGACTATGGCCATATCGACCTGCCGCGCCTGCAGGCCGGCAATGTCGCGCTGCAGGTGTTCTCCAGCGTCACCAAGACCCCGCGCGGCCAGAATTACGAGCGCAACAACGGCGATACCGACAACATCACCCTGCTCGCCATCGGCCAGTTGCAGCCGATGCGCACCTGGACCAGCCTCGCCGAACGCTCGCTCTGGCACGCCGAGAAGCTGGCCCGCGCCGAAGCGGCCGCCGGCGGCGCCCTGCGCATCATCCGTTCGCCCGCCGATCTCGACCGGCTGCTCGCCGACCGCGCCGCCGGCAGCCAAGTCACCGGCGCGCTGCTGTCGACGGAAGGCGGCCAGAACCTCGAAGGCAGGATCGGCAATGTCGATCGCCTTTACGATGCCGGCTTCCGCATGTTTGGCCTGGTGCATTTCTTCGACAATGAACTCGGCGGCTCGATGCATGGCGAGACGAAGGGCGGCCTCACCCCCTTCGGCGTGCAGGTGCTGCGCCTGATGGAACGCAAGGGCATCGTCGTCGATGTCGCCCATTCCAGCGCCGCCACCGTCTCCGACGTGCTGCGCCTCGCCACCCGCCCGGTCGTCGTCAGCCATGGCGGCGTCAAGGCGACCTGCGACACGCCCCGCAACCTGACCGACGACCAGCTGCGCGCGCTCGCCCGCAACGGCGGCATGATCGGCATCGGCTATTGGGACGCCGCGGTCTGCGCGCCGACCCCGGATGCCACCGCCCGCGCCATCGTCCATGCCGTCCGCGTCGCCGGCATCGACCATGTCGGCCTGGGGTCCGACTTCGACGGATCGGTGACGACGGGCTTCGATACCGCCCATGTCGCTGCCGTCACCGACGCCCTGGTCCGCGCCGGGATGAGCGATACCGATATCGCCAAGGTGCTGGGCGGCAATGCGGTGCGGCTGCTGCGCGCGGGCCTGGCGCCGCGGTAAGCTTCTAAGAACAGCGGGCCTCCGGCGGCTGGGGCCGTAGGCCCCAGACCCCATTTCCCCAAGCTGCGCTTCACCTGAAACGGCTTGTAATAGTCGGACAAATCAAGATGGGGTCTGGGGCCCACGGCCCCAGCCGCCGGAGGCACCCTTTTCTCGCTACGCCACCGCCCGCGCGCCGCCTCCCAGCATCGCGCCATAGGCGGCGTAGAGGTCGTCGAAATGCTCGTCCATCGTCCGCACCCGGCCGGATTCGGCGCGGGCGGCGGCCTGCATCGCCGGCTGGTCGGCGATCGCGGCGAGGATCGCTTCGGCGCAGGCGGCGGCGTCGCCGGTGGCATAGGTCAGGCCGGCGCCGGGGCGGACATGGTCGACGGCGGCGCCTTCGTCGGGAACGATGATCGGCAGCCCCGAGGCAAGCGCTTCGGCCTGGACCATGCCGAAGGTTTCGGAGGCGGCGCCATGGATCAGGAAATCGGCGCTGGCGAACATGGCGGCCATTTGCTGGCGGTCGCGGATCGGTGCCAGTGGCAGGATATGGGGGTTCTCGCCGACGGCGTTGAGCACGCTGGCCCGGGCGTGGCCGTCGCCGAGCATGACCAGCCCGACAGGCGCGTGATAGCCGGCGAGCCGCACGCCTTCGATGACCAGCGGCCAGCGCTTTTCGGGAGAGAAGCGCCCGATGCCGAGCAGCAGCGTGCCGGTTTCGGGCAGCTCCAGCCGTTCGAGCAGCCGGGCACGCAGCGCCGGATCGCGATAGCGGGGGGAATAGAATCCCGGCTCGACGCCCATCGGGATGGTGACGGCGTGATCGATGCCGCCGCCGGCAAGGCGGGCGCGCAGGCCTTCGGAGGCACAGACGACCAGGCCATAAACCTTGTCGAGTCGGCGCAGGTGGCGCCAATACCAGTCGAAACCGCGATCGATGGTTTCGCGCCGGGCCAGGCCCTCGAACCAGCGATAGGCCCAGGCGGCGAAAGGATCGGCGTGCATGATCAGCGCGCGTGGCTGCGGCCCCGGCCAGGCGGCGACGGCATTGGCCGACAGCCAGGGCGACGAACATTCGATGAAGTCCGACGGCCAGCGTTCAAGCAGGCCGGTGATGACGGCGTCATTCTCGAAATAGCCATAGTTGCGATCGAGCGGGAAGCGCGGGCTTTTCACCGTCACCAGCCGGGTGATCGGGCTGGTCTCGGTGATCTCGTCCTCATAGCCCGGCACGATCACGGTGGTGTCATGGCCCAGCCGTTCGGCGGCGATCAGCTTGTGGCGAACATAGGTGCGAATGCCGCCGCCGGTGACGGAATAGAGTCCGGAGATATCGACGAGCTTCATGCCCGTACCGCTTTGCCCCGTCGTGGCAACGCGATCAACGCGTCTTCAACGGGCCGAGGCAGAACAGGCTGCGGCGATACTGCAGGGTGATGCCAAGATCGGTCATGCCGGGCCCGGCGCGGAACGATGCGGCGCTGGCCTTGGGCTTGCCGAAGCACATGCGCGGATCGTTGGGCACGCCGACGCCATCGATGGACAAGCCGAACTTGTGGTTGGAATCGCGGTCGTGGAGCACGCTCAGGGTCCAGGTGCCGGGCGATGGCGCGCGGATGCACATCACCACCGGGCCGGACGGCGGCACCGGCTGCTCGACGCGGCGGAACGGCTTGCCGGCCATGATCAGCTTGTTGTCGCCAGCCAGGAAATCCTCGTCGGTGGCGGGGTAGATTTCGATGCGGACAAGGCCCTCGCGATCGCGGAAACCCGATACCGTCACCGTCACGGCGGGGCCGGTCTCGTTCGGGCGGCACTGGCCCTCCGCCTTGCCCATGGCGGGGTTGGGCGCGACATAGCCGGGCTCGCCGCGCACCGGAATCGCGGCGGCCGCCACGGGCAGCAGCGCCAGCAGCGCCGGCAGGATACGTACGATCGGCAATGTCATGAACGGCGGCGCCACTCGTTTGCTTCGCCGAGCACCAGCACCAGGCCGAGCGCGAGATGGGTGGCGAGGATCAGGCTGGCCATCATCGTCATCAGCGTGCCGATTTCGGCATCGCGGCCGATCAGGAACACCGCGACGCCGGCAAAGACGATATCCTTGTTGGGCAGCGCCGGCAGCCGTGCCAGCAGCATGCGCAGCGCCGCCAGCACCAGCCACCATTGCAGCGCCACCGCCGGCAGCGCCAGATGCCAGGCGAGCGCGGTCAGGCTGTTCTGCACCAGGATGCGGGCGAGATGGACGCCGCCGACATAGACGAGATCGCGGCGCGGCGAGCTGAACAGGGTACGGCGCAGCAGCAGAACCACGGTCGAAGGGCCGAGGATGATCGCCACCGACCAGCCGAAGATCGACGGATCGACGCCGAGATGAAGCTCATCGAGAAACGGCCAGCAGATCGCGAACAGGACCAAGGTGACGACATTGGCGGCCATCGCCGACAGGATGGCGACATCCTTGATCGCGCCGAACGGCGCCGAGGTCATCTCGGTCCGCCGGCGTGCCCAGGAATAGAGATAGAGTTCGCCGACATAGCCGAAGACCAGTTCGTTGCCGATCAGCTTGCGGAGCAGCGCGACAAAGCCGCTGGCCGGCATCTTCCACAGCCGCCGGAAGATCAGCCAGTCCGCTGCCGGGCCGACGAAATAGGCGAGGAAGAAGACGATCCAGAACGCCGGGCTGGTCGGCAGGATCGCCTGCACCCGGGCAAAATCGACATGGCGAAGCTGGTCGAGCACCGCGACCAGCACGGCCAGCGAGATGCCGGCGCCCAGCCACCAGGCCCAGCCGCGATCCCGCGGCAACGGTGGCGGATCAACGACGGGGGACGGTATCGGACGCGGCGGCCCATCAAGGCTTGCCGTGGCGGCCACGGATCCGGCGTTGCCGTTCAACACTGGGGCGCTTGTCCCTTCTGTAACACCGGCGGCGTCTCGCAGCCCAATATGGCAATTTCGGGACCGATCCCTTTTCGGCGGGACAGCGCCGCGAAAAGCGCGAGATAACGGGGGGCGGCGCGCTCGACGGTGAAGGCCGCCATCGCCGCCGCCGCGGCGGCGCGCTGGGCGGGGGTCAGCGGCGCCTGCGCCGCCATGGCGCGCGCCAGGGCGGCGGTGTCGCCAGCCGGCACGACGCTGCCGAACGCGCCGACCAGCGACCGCATCGACACGCAGCAATCGGTCGCGACCACAGGAAGCCCGCTGGCCAGCGCTTCGACGACCACCGCCGGCAGTGCCTCGAAGTCCGAAGAAAGCACGAAGACATCGGCCGCGGCGAGCGCCGGCGGCGCCGGGCCGGCACCCGCCAGGATGACGCGCCCGGCTAGTCCGAGTGCCTCGATCCTGGCGAGCAACGCCGGCCGCTCCGGTCCATCGCCGATGATGGTCAGCCGGTCGTGCGCGCCGGCGCCGGCAGCAAAGGCTTCGATGGCGCGTGCGAAATTCTTCTGTGGCGCCAGCCGCCCGACCGCCACGAAGTGGCGACCGCCGGCGCTGGCCCCATTGCTGGCCCCGGCATCGGCGGGCCGTGCCGT
>JAIXZK010000364.1 GCA_027489695.1 Sphingomonadales bacterium | reverse complement strand
GGAAGCCCGGCAGAGCGCTCGCACGTTTGCCAGATAGCGCTGCTATCTGGCTGCAATCGCTCACTCCTGCCGGGCTTCCTGACCGCGTCATGACCCCTGAAATTTATGGGTCCGGACCCTAGGCCCCAGACCCCATTTCGTTTGCAAGCGCCCAAACGAAATCGGCCTTTGCTGACGAAGACCCACAAAATGGGGTCTGGGGCCGTCGGCCCCAGCCGCCGGAGGCCAATTTCTACGCTACCATCTTCGGCGAAAACCGCCGCACCAGTTCCGCCGCGATTCGCGCCGCGGCGTCGCCGGCGCCATAGGGCAGCGCCGGTTCGGCCATGCGGGCGAGGCCGCCGGCATCGTCGAGCAGGGCGGTGACCGCGGCGATCACCGCGTCGCGATCGGTGCCGACCAGGCGCGCGTTGCCGCTGGCCAGGCCTTCGGGGCGTTCGGTGACCCGGCGCAGCACCAGCACCGGCACGCCGAGCGCCGGGGCTTCTTCCTGGATGCCGCCCGAATCGGTGAGGGCGAGGGTGGCGCGACGCAGCAGCCAGACAAAGGCGGGATAGTCGAGCGGCGGCAGCAGATGCACGCCGGGGATGTCGGCGAGCCCGGCCATGGCGGCGGTGACGACCGGGTGGGGGTGGACGGGAATGGCGATTTCGGCGCGCGCGGCAAGCGCGGCGAGGACCTCCACAATGGCCGGCAGCCGGTCGTGATTCTCGCGGCGATGGACGGTGGCGAGGATCAGCGGCCGCCGCGGCGAGATGGCGGCGAAGCGCAGCGCCAGCCGGGCCGCCATCGCTTCGTCGCGATCGAGTCGATCGCGGACCCACTGCAGCGCATCGATGCCGGTGTTGCCGGTGATATGGATGGCAGCATCGGCGATGCCTTCGCGCAGCAGGGCGTCGCGGGCGCCGGCGGTGGGGGCGAAATGCAGGTCGGCGAGCTGGCCGATCGCCTTGCGATGCAGTTCCTCCGGGAAGGGGTCGCGGTGGCCGGAGCGCAGGCCGGCTTCGACATGGGCAACCGGCGTGCCGGCATAGGCGGCGGCCTGGGCGCCGGCAAAGGCGCTGGCGGTATCGCCCTGGACGATGGCGGCGGCCGGGCGATGATCGCGGCACTGGCGTTCAAGCGCCGGCACCAGCGCGCCGACGACGGCGGCCGGCGTCTGCGCCTGGCGCATGATGGCGAGATCGACATCGGCGACGATGCCGAAGCCGGCAAGCGCTTCGTGGAGCAATTCACGGTGCTGGCCCGTCGCCACCACCAGGGTGCGACAGTCCCGCCCGCGCAGCGCATGAATGACCGGAGCGAGTTTCACGGCTTCGGGGCGCGTGCCGGCCACGAAGAGGAAACCCCCTTCCGGCGCCCCCTTTTTCGCCATTTCGGCAGCGTAATCGGCAATTCTTCCGGCAACAACGGGTTTTTGCCTGCGATTGCCGCCGAATCGGTCACAGAAATTGCCATTTCGGTGGTTTTTCGACGATCGTCTTGCGGCGGCGTCAATTCGGGTCCGCGGGTTGCCGCAGCATCGCCCTTGGCGAAACCGCGCCGGCGGCGCTAAGCGGCGACCGTGACCGATGCCGCCCCCCGCCCCGCCGCCCAGCCGCAGCCCGCACCCCGGCTGGTCATCGCCGTCGATGGCCCCGCCGCCAGTGGCAAGGGCACGGTCGCCAAGGCGCTCGCCCGTCATTACGGCCTGCCTTATCTCGATACCGGCAAGCTCTATCGCGCCACCGGCCTCGCACTGCGCCTGGCCGGGCGCGACCCCGGCGATGCCGCCGCCGCGGCGCATGCCGCCGAACATCTCGAGCCCGCCTTGCTCGACGCGCCCGACCTGATGAGCGCCGCCAACAGCGAGGCAGCGTCGATCGTTTCGGCCCACCCGGCGGTGCGCGCAGCATTGCTGGCGCGGCAGCAGGCATTCGCGGCGCAGGCCGGCGGCGCCGTTCTCGACGGCCGCGACATCGGCACGGTGATCGCCCCCGACGCGCCGGCGAAACTGTTCGTCACCGCGACGCCGGCGGTGCGCGCGGCGCGGCGCCACCGCGAGCTGGCGGCATCGGGCGATGGCCGCGATTTCGAGATGGTATTGGCCGATATCAACGCCCGCGACGCCCGCGATTCGGGGCGCAGCGCGGCGCCATTGCGGCAGGCCGCAGACGCCGCCTTGCTCGATACCAGCGAATTGGATATAGTCGCCGCCGTTGCCCGGGCAATCGCGCTTGTCGAACAAGCGCTTTCGGGCATCCGCCAGCACCAGGGCTGAGGTTTTTCGAAAGGGTCGCGATCGTCGCGCCCGCCCGGGGCCTTCGCCATTGCCGGTGACTGAATGGAGCGGTTGGCATGGTGCCGCCGCGACGACGCAGAAGCGGCCGCATGGTGCGGTTGCAGGAGTTTCGCCGGGATCATCACCCCACCGGCGCCGGCTCTCGATGAAGGTTCAAGTTCCTCTATGGCATCCCTCGCCCAACCGACCCGTGACGATTTCGCCGCGATGCTGGAAAGCTCGCTCGGCAAGAACCAGAGCTTCGAAGGCCGCGTCGTTCGCGGCATCGTGACGGGCATCGAGAATGATCTCGCCGTCATCGACGTCGGGCTGAAGTCCGAAGGCCGCGTTCCCTTGCGCGAATTCGCCGGCCTCGACGGCAAGCACGGCCTGACCGTGGGCGACGAAGTCGAAGTCTATGTCGACCGGGTCGAGAACGCCAATGGCGAAGCGATGCTGTCGCGCGATCGCGCCCGCCGCGAAGCCTCGTGGGATGCGCTGGAAACCCAATTCGCCGCCGGCGAGCGGGTCGAAGGCGTCATCTTCGGCCGCGTCAAGGGCGGCTTCACCGTCGACCTCAATGGCGCCGTCGCCTTCCTGCCCGGTTCGCAGGTCGATATCCGCCCGGTGCGCGATGTCACGCCGCTGATGAACCTGCCGCAGCCGTTCCAGATCCTGAAGATGGACCGCAAGCGCGGCAACATCGTCGTTTCGCGCCGCGCCATCCTCGAGGAAAGCCGCGCCGAACAGCGCACCGGCCTGATCTCCAGCCTCGCCGAAGGCCAGATCGTCGATGGCACCGTCAAGAACATCACCGATTACGGCGCCTTCGTCGACCTGGGCGGCATCGACGGCCTGCTGCATGTCACCGACATGAGCTACAAGCGCGTCAACCACCCGTCCGAAGTGCTCAACATCGGTGACGTGCTGCGCGTGCAGATCGTCCGCATCAACCGCGAGACGCAGCGCATCAGCCTCGGCATGAAGCAGCTCGAAGCCGATCCCTGGACGACCGCCGCCGCGAAATATTCGGTCGGCAGCCGCCATACCGGCCGCGTCACCAACATCACCGAATATGGCGCCTTCGTCGAACTCGAAGCCGGCATCGAAGGCCTGGTGCACGTTTCCGAAATGTCGTGGGTCAAGAAGAACGTCCACCCCGGCAAGATCGTTTCGACCAGCCAGGAAGTCGAAGTCCTGGTGCTGGAAGTCGACGAAGAGAAGCGCCGCATCTCGCTTGGCCTCAAGCAGGCGCAGCGCAACCCTTGGGAAGTCTTCGCCGAGCAGTATCCGGTCGGCACCGACGTCGAGGGCGAAGTCAAGAACGCCACCGAATTCGGCCTGTTCATCGGCCTCGACGGCGAAGTCGACGGCATGGTCCATATGTCGGATATCGCCTGGGGCATCACCGGCGAAGCCGCGCTGTCGCGCCACCACAAGGGCGAGCGCGTCCGTGCCCGCGTCCTCGAGGTCGACATCGAGAAGGAACGCATCAGCCTCGGCATCAAGCAGATGGAAGAGGGCCCGGCCCGGGTCATCACCACGCCGACCGCTGGCGGCACCGGCCTCAACAAGAACGAGATCGTCACCGCGACCGTCGTCGTTGCCCGTGATGGCGGCATCGATGTCCAGCTTGGCGACGATGGCCCGATCGTCTTCATCAAGCGCGGCGATCTCAGCCGCGATCGCGACGAGCAGCGCGCCGAGCGCTTCCAGCCCGGCCAGAAGGTCGATGCCATGGTGATCGGCTTCGAAAAGGGCCGTCGCCCGATGCTCAGCATCAAGGCGATGCAGATCAGCGAAGAGAAGGAAGCCGTTGCGCAGTACGGCACCTCCGATTCGGGTGCGACCTTGGGCAACATCCTGGGCGCCGCCTTCAACAAGGCCCGCGAGGACGCCGACAAGAGCTGAGAGGATCAGCGGGGCGTCTTGCCGACGCCTTTTTCGGAACATGGGGGGCCGGCTCTGCCGGCCCTCTTTTTTGTAAGCGTCATTTGTAACAATCGCTCTTGTCGTTTAGAGAGCGATGGCTGGAAGCGCTTTTTACACCCCAGCCGATTCGGCTTGACCCGTTACACTCCTGATATAGACTTTGACGCTATTTAAGGGGGGCGAGCGGCAGTGGGCGTCGAGGCCGTTGGCCCCGACATCGCGGGCAAATCGCAAGTCAGGGGCGGGGAGCGAGATGATCAGGTCCGAACTGGTGGCCGCGGTGGCAGAAGCCAATCCGCATCTGACACAGCGCGATGTCGAACGGCTGGTATCCACCATCTTCGATTGCATCACCGAAGCGCTTGCCAACGGACGCCGCGTCGAACTGCGCGGCTTCGGTGCCTTTTCCACCCGCGCCCGCGATGCCCGCACCGGCCGCAACCCGCGCACCGGCGAAGCTGTCGAAGTCGATGCCAAGCGCGTGCCCTATTTCAAGCCGGGCAAGGAACTGCGCGAGCGATTAAACGTCGAATAAGCCGCGGAAGCAGCGCCGCGGGCCGACCCGTGCGGACGTGGCGAAACCGGTAGCCGCAGCGGACTTAAAATCCGCTTTCCCCTGGAAGTGCGGGTTCGAGTCCCGCCGTCCGCACCACCGCCCCCCCTTTCACCACAGCGGTTCCGCCTGTCGCTGGGGGCTGCATCCTGCGCCGGCGCTGGCCGTTATCCACAGCGTGGCATGCCAGCGCCGACGCATCACCCGATGTGGACCGACGGTGGCAAGTGTCGCATGATGCGCGTTGTTGCGCGGGGCCAATGGACCGGGGGGAATTCTCCCTGTATGCATTACGCTCCGGAGAGGTTTGCAAGATGTCCGATAGCGGTTCGTGGGTTGAGATTGTGCTGCTGGCCATGCTGGCGGCATTCATCGGCCTGCGTCTGGTTTCCGTGCTCGGCAAGCGGACCGGCAGCGAACGCCCGGTCGGGGAGAGTTTCCGTCCCGGCGCGCCCGAAATCACCGCCCCGGCCGCCCGCGGTACCGAGCCGGCAGCACGCGCCGCTGTCGCCGTGCCGACCGGGACCGATTCGGTCCTCGGCCCCGCGCTGCAGGCCATCGCCGATGCCGACCCCAGCTTTGCCCCGGATCGCTTCGTCGACGGCGCTCGCGCCGCCTATCGGATGATCCTGGAAGCCTTCTGGGCCGGGGACAGCCGCGCCATGGACGGGCTGGTTTCGGACGAGATCCAGGAGAATTTCGCGGCAGCCATCGGTGACCGCGACGGGCGCCGCCTCGACAATCGCTTCGTCGAGATCGTCGGCGCTTCGATCACCGAGGCCGAGATGGTCGGCCAGATGGCCGAAGTCACCCTGCGCTTCACCGCCCGTATCGCCAGCGGCGGCAGCGACGCCGTTACCACCGACCTGTGGACCTTCAGCCGCCATATCGGCAGCCGCGACCCCAATTGGCTGTTGATCGCCACCGACGACGAAGCCTGAGGTTCATGCACTGGCGCCAGGGGCTGGCGACGGGCGCCCTGTTGCTGGTCGCCGCCTGCGCGCAGCGCCCGATGCCGCCACTTGCGACGCCGCCGGTCGTGGCACCGCCGCCCGCAACAACCCCGCCAGCCGAACCCGCACCGCCGCCGAAGCGTGCCGCCGACCTGCCGCTCGCCGATGTCGCGATGCCCGAGCTGCCGGGCGCCGCCGCGGCGCTTTCGGCGTTTCGCGCCTCCTGTCCGGCGCTGCTGCGTCGTGACGATCGCAGCGGCCTGGCCAGTCCCGGCGCCTGGGCGAATGCCTGCGCCGCCGCCGCGACAGCCACCGACGCCGCCGGCTTCTTCCGGGACAATTTCCGCGCCGTCACCATCGCCGCCGGCAGCGGTTTTGCCACCGGCTATTACGAGCCGGAACTAGCCGGCAGTCGCGCCGCCGCGCCGGAATTTGCCGTCCCGCTGTATCGCAAGCCGCCCGACCTTGTCGAAGTCGACCTCGGCCGCTTTGCCGCCGACCTGAAGGGCCGCAAGCTGCGCGGGCGGCTCGAGGCCGGTACGCTGGTCCCCTATTGGACGCGCGGCGAGATCATGGCCGGGGCGCTGACCGGGCGCGGTCTCGAGCTGGCCTGGGCCGCCGACCCCTATGAGGCCTTCTTCCTCGAAATCCAGGGGTCGGGCCGGCTGCGGCTGCCCGATGGCGGCATCATGCGTATCGGCTATGACAGCCAGAATGGCCGCGACTATGTCGCCATCGGCCGGGTGCTGATCGAGCGCGGCGCCCTGCCCAAGGGCGGCGCCACCATGGACACGATCCTCGCCTGGCTGCGGACCCATCCCGCCGAAGCGCCGGCAATCCTCGCCGCCAACCCCAGCGCCGTGTTCTTTCGCGAAATCACCGGCGCCGGCCCGATCGGCGCGATGGGCGTCGCCTTGACCCCCGGCACCTCGGTTGCAGCGGACCCGGCGTTCCTGCCGCTGGGCGCGCCGCTGCTGGTGACGACCACCCTGCCCGGCGGTGTGCCGCTGGTGCAGGCGATGGTGGCGCAGGATACCGGCGGCGCCATCAAGGGCGCCAACCGCATCGACCTGTTCCGCGGTGCCGGCGCCGCCGCCCGCGCCGAAGCCGGCGCGCTCGCCGCCGCGGCGACCGTGGTGCTATTGCTGCCGAAATGAGCCTTGTCGCCGCCCGAAGCCGGCCATGCCGCGCCGCCTGACCGCGCATGAGCGCGCGCTCTGGCACCGCGTCACCACGACAATCCGGCCGCTGCCCGGCCGCGCTCGCCCGGCACCGCCACCCGAGCCGCCGAAGCCGGCAGCGCCGATCGCCGCCACGCCAGCGCCGGCGCCGACAAGGCCGCCGCCCCGTACCCCGCCGCCGCCGGTCGCCACCGCCACGCTCGATGGCAGCTGGGACCGGCGGCTGCAGCGCGGCAGCGTCGCTCCCGATCGCGTCATCGATCTGCACGGCCATACGCTCGATGCCGCACACCAACGGCTGACCGATACCCTCGCCATGGCCGCGGCCACCGGCGATCGCATCCTCCTGGTCGTCACCGGCAAGGGCCGCGGCGACCGGCCGGGCCGCATCCGCGCCGAACTCGCCCATTGGCTGGAACAACCGGCCCTGCGCGGCAAGGTCGCGGCACTGCGATCGGCGCATCCGCGGCATGGCGGGAGCGGGGCGTTTTATGTGATCCTGCGGCGGTAGGGGTGCTGGCGCTCGCCTATCAAAGCCGCCCGCTTCACCTCGGCATGCCGCCGCCCTAAACGGGCGCCCAAAGGAGCCAACACCCGTGTCCCTACCCGAATTGCTGGTCGCCATCGACGGCGCTGTCGCCACGGTGACGCTCAACCGGCCGCAGGCGATGAACGCGCTCAATGCAGCGCTGCGCCGCGATCTCGCCGCGGCGATGCGGACGCTGGAGGCCGATGACAATGTGCGCGTCGTCATTCTGACCGGCGCCGGCACCCGCGCCTTCACCGCCGGGCTCGACCTCAAGGAACTGGGCCAGCAGGGCCTGGGCGCCGCCAATGCCGAGGGGCCGGACGAGAATCCGGTCAAGGCCATCGAACAGCTGTCGAAGCCGTGCATCGGCGCCATCAATGGCGT
>JAIXZK010000413.1 GCA_027489695.1 Sphingomonadales bacterium | reverse complement strand
GCGGTTTCGGGGCCGAGGCCCCATAGTTTCGACCCGCCCCCACCCCCTCGTCGGCTCGGCCGCGGCGCGCTAGCGTCGCCGGCATGTCGATCGATCCCTCCTTCGCCTCCTACCTCGCCATCGCCCTGCGCCTCACGCCGGCCAGCGCCCGCCGCGATCTGGCCGGCAAGCTCCCGCACCAGGTCGACGCCGGCTGCGCTGCCGTGGCCGCCGACGTCATCGCCCGCCTGCAGCTCGCCGGCTGGACCATCACCCCCGCACCGCCGCCGCCCCCCGACATGGGCCGCTAGCCGCCCGCCAGACGCACGAAAGGCGGCGGTGGCCATCGCCACCGCCGCCCCTGCGACCGCTCAGCCCAGCCGGGCCAGCGCTATGTCATCCCTGCCTCAGTCCTTCGGCTTGGCCTCGGCCGCGTCGAACCACGCCCGCACCCGGGCCAGCTGGTCGCGCAGCCCGCGCCCCCACATCAGCACGGCATCGTTCCAGTTCTCATACTCATCCTGGCTGTCGGTCACCGGAGCCGCCGGCTCCTCCTTGTCGGCCAGGTCGGCGGCAGGCGGGCGCAGGCTCACCGCGTGCACGGGCGGCCTGTTGAGCCCGCACGCACTCAAGCCGAGCGCGACTGCGATCAGCCAGGCGTTGATCCGGTACCGCATTCCCCACCTCCTCGAGTTGCCTTGCCTCGGCGAGGATCCTCGCCCCGTCATCCGCGCGCGCCACATCGGCCGCCTCGTCGGCCGCCCTGGTGCGCGTCATCGTCTCGATGGTCCCGGCTGCGATCGCCGCCTCGGCGCGCGCCTGCACCTTGGCCTCGCGCCCGTCGAGCAGCAGCATCAGCAGCAGCCCCACCGCGATCGCCGCGCCGGCGATGCCCCACACCCGCGTCGGCACCTTGCCGAGCAGCGCCTTCACGAACAGCCACACCGGCATCGCTCAATCCTTCCCCGGTTCGGTCGGCCTGGCGACCCGCATCGCCGCCCCCAGCGCCACGAGCAGCAGCCCCAGCCCCTCGGCATAGCCGCGCGGGTCAAAGCTCGGCGAAGCGCCAGCCTTCCACACGAACTGCACCGCGCCGGCCAGCCCGGTCACTCGGATCAGGTCTGTCGTCTGGTTGTCCCGCGCCGTCGTGATCTCGCGCAGCGCCCGGCCGATCCGGGCCCAGGCCCCCGCCAGCCAACGCCCGATCATCACCTGATTAGCCAGTCGAAAAGCCGCCAGGCGGAGAAGGCCAGCGCAGCGATGACGACGACGCCAGCGATGACGATGCCGAGGCAGCCCAGCAGCATGTTTCTCTCTTCCTGCGGCGACAGCGTGCCCATCATTCACTCCCATTTGGCCAAGGCGGAATCTGCACCGTCTGCCCCGCGAGCGGGTGCGTGCAGTCGCCGAGGAACTGGATCTGGCCGTCGATGATGAAGCTGTGGCAGACGCCGCAAGCCTTGCTCCCCTTCTTGCAGAGCCAGCATTCGCCGGGCGGTGTGCCGTCGGCATGGTGGCCGCTCTTGCAATGGAGCGATGGCGCAAAGGTCGGCTTCTCGACGTCGCCGTTGAATGACCAACTGGCCCCGTTTCGGAAGGGCGTGCCGACCGCGATCTGGTGGGAGTACCCACAGCCCGGGCACCAAAAGGCGAAGTTGCCGCCCTCGACGCTGCGCAGGATCGCCGACAGCGCGCTCACCCCGCCAGCCCCGGCCGATAGTCCATCCCGCCACCCTTCCGCGGCGTCGCGGTCAGCGCCTGGCGCCGCAGCCGTCCGGCGCGGTACGAGACATGGACCCACCCGCTGTTCGGCTGGCCGGGCGTGTACGCTTCCAGAATCAGCTGGTCATAGGGCACCGATCGGTCGATGAAGCTCGCCAGGTCGAAGTTCGAAACCCCGGCGATCTCGATGTCTGCCGCCTCGCCCAGGCAATGCTGGCTGTCGGCCGTGCCGCCGATCGAGCGGTTCACCTGCGGCGATCGATAGCCTGACCGCACGATCACCGCCCGCCGGAAATGCCCTCGCACCGGCTCGAGCACGATCGTGCACAGCGTCCGCATCGCCGCCACCGCGGCGGCCGGCGGCTCATTGCGCCAGCCCTTGCGCAGCGCCGTCTCGCTCTTGGTCATCTCAGCCAGGCTGAAATTGTCCGAAAGCCACATGATCACCCCCGCAATCCGAATTCACGAATTAAATAATCCGGCAATTCACCCCGGCAGCGCCGCCGCCTGCGCCTCGCTGATCGCCCCCTCGGCCACCAGCAGCGCGATCAGCGCGTCGAGCCGAGACACCGCCGGCACATCTACCCAGGCGCGCGCCTCGGCCTGCCAGATTGCAAACCCGGCCACCGCGCTGGGCGGCATGGCGATCACCGCCTCGCCGTCGGCCGGCGCCGGCTCCTCGGCCAGCATCGCCTCGATCATCGCGCCGGTCGCGGCGTCGTATCGCGCCCACATCAGCCGGGCCCGATGAAGCTGCGCGCCGCGTCGATCGTCACGCCGCCGCCGGCCGACGATGAAACCACGGCCCGCGCCTGGTAATTGCGCGCCTCGCTGGCACCGTTGGTGATCGTGCCGCTGGCGTTCAGGGTCAGCGTGTCGCCGGGGCCGCCGCTGTCCGATCCGCCGGTGCCGAACCCGGTCAGCGATCCGCCGATGATCTGGTACTCGAGCGCCAGCGTCACTGTCCGCGTCGCGGTCAGATTGGCATAGGCCTCGGCCACCAGCCCGATCGATCCGCCCACCGGCAGCGTGAACGTCACCCAGGGCGAATTTCCCACCGCGCTGATCACCGCCGGCACCACCGCCGGGCCAGCGCCGGACATCGCCGCCGCGATCACGTCGCCGATCGTCGAGGAACCGAACACCGTCGCCGTGTCGGCCAGCACATCGGCCGTCACATCGGCCGCCTGCTGGGTGCTGGCCACCCGCACCGCGGCAATCCGGCTGTTGCCGCCGGTCGCGTCCGAAACCGCCCGCACCGCCACCAGCGCGGCGTCGGCCGGCACCGTCACCGCATAGGCGACCTTCGTCCAGGTCGAATGGCTGCCCGGCCAGGCCGAAAG
>JAIXZK010000188.1 GCA_027489695.1 Sphingomonadales bacterium | reverse complement strand
GGCGATTGCGACCGGATGCGCCGGCAGCATCGCCAGCGCCGCGAACGGCCCGGCGCCGCGCCCGACCAGCAGGCGGGAATCGAGATAGGAGGTGACGACGAAGCGGCCATCGGGCAGCGCCGCCAGGTTTTCGAGGAAAGCGCCGGGATATTCGGCCACGACTTTCGGCGCCGGCGCCGACGCGGCGAGCAGCAGGCCCGCCATTGCCATCAACGTCCGGCGCATCGTCACCTCCACCGCTCGGCATCCGAGCTAGCATCCGCGATCGCGAAGCGGCTGACAAGCGCCGCGCCGACCGCTAGAGCCGACTGCGTTGCAGTGAAGTCGGCGCCGGCCCGCTCCCCCGCCCGGCCACCCATATCGTAGAATGCCTTGGGTGGCCGGGCGGGAGAGCGGGCCGGCGCCGACGTTCCGCGATCGATTTACGCGAGGCGCCATGATCACCTCCCTCCTGCTCTTCTGCGGCTCGCGCGCCGGCCATGATCCCGCCCAGGCGGCACTCGCCGAAGCGCTCGGCACGCTGTGCGCGGCGCGCGGCGTCACGCTCGTCTATGGCGGCGGCGGCATCGGCCTGATGGGGATTGCCGCGCGCTCGGCCATGGCCGGTGGCGGCCGTGTCATCGGCGTCATCCCGCGCTTCCTGATGACCGCCGAAATCGCGCAGAGCGGCATCACCGAAATGCATGTCACCGAAAGCCTGCACGCCAGGAAAGCGCTGATGCATGATCTCGCCGATGCCATCATCGCCCTGCCCGGCGGCATCGGCACCCTCGACGAGCTGTTCGAATCGATGACCTGGCGCGAGCTCGGCCTGCACGACAAGCCGATCTGGCTGCTGGGCGCCAACGACTATTGGGCGCCGATGCTGGCCGTGCTGCGCCATCTCGCCGACGAAGGCTTTGCCCCGCCCGACCTGTTCCGCCTTGCCGAGGCGCTGCCCGATCTCGCCGCGCTCGCCGCGTTGCTGCCGGCGCCGGACGCCCTGGCGGCACCGCTACCTTGACCCTTCGCCGCGTCGCACCCTAGACGGACGCAGTGTCGCCACGCGATTTGCCGAAGGATTAGCCAATGCCGAAGATCAAGGTCGAAAATCCCGTCGTCGAGCTCGATGGCGACGAGATGACCCGGATCATCTGGGCCTGGATCCGCGAGCAGCTGATCCTGCCCTATCTCGACATCGAGCTGAAATATTACGACCTCGGCATCGAACATCGCGACGAGACCGACGACAAGGTAACGGTCGCTTCCGCCAATGCGATCAAGGAGTTCGGCGTTGGCGTCAAGTGCGCCACCATCACCCCCGACGAAGCGCGGGTGAAGGAATTCGACCTGAAGCGCATGTGGAAATCGCCGAACGGCACCATCCGCAACATCCTGGGCGGCGTCGTCTTCCGCGAACCGATCGTCATCAAATCGGTGCCGCGCCTGGTGCCCGGCTGGACCGACCCGATCGTCATCGGCCGCCACGCCTTTGGCGACCAGTATCGCGCCACCGATTTCAAGGTGCCCGGCCCCGGCAAGCTGACGATGAAATGGGAAGGCCAGGACGGCCAGGTCATCGAGCATGAAGTGTTCGACTATCCGTCGTCGGGCGTCGCCATGGGCATGTACAACCTTGACGATTCGATCCGCGATTTCGCCCGCGCCTGCCTGAACTATGGCCTGCAGCGGCAATGGCCGGTCTATCTTTCGACCAAGAACACCATCCTGAAGGCCTATGACGGCCGCTTCAAGGATCTGTTCGAGGAAATGTACCAGTCCGAATTCAAGAGCCAGTACAAGAAGCTCGGCATCGTCTACGAACATCGCCTGATCGACGATCTGGTCGCGTCCGCCCTGAAATGGTCGGGCAAGTTCATCTGGGCCTGCAAGAACTACGACGGCGATGTGCAGTCGGACATGGTGGCGCAGGGCTATGGCTCGCTCGGGCTGATGACCTCGATCCTGCTGACGCCGGATGGCAAGACCGTCGAGGCAGAAGCCGCGCACGGCACCGTCACCCGCCACTTCCGCATGCACCAGGAAGGCAAGCCGACCAGCACCACCCCGATCGCCTCGATCTTCGCCTGGACCGGCGGCCTCAAGCACCGCGGCAAGATCGACAACACGCCGGAAGTCACCCGCTTCGCCGAGACGCTGGAGCGCGTCTGCATCGAAACGGTGGAACAGGGCGCGATGACCAAGGACCTCGCCCTGCTGATCGGCCCCGACCAGGCCTGGATGACGACGGAGAAATTCTTCGAAGCGATCCGCGCGAATCTGGATGCGGCGATTTCGAAGGGCTGAGGGCAGACCGATTTCCCGCGCCCGGCGGGGCCGAGCGCGGGCAATCCGACGCATCGCCTCCCGCCAACCCCGCTCCTGCCGAGCGAAGTCGAGGCACGCCCCGAGCGCACGGGGCGCGCCTCGACTTCGCTCGGCAGGAGCGGGGTTTGGATTTGCGCCTGCACACCGCCGCCCCCCTTAACATCCTGTCACGCAACTGCCATCTGTGGCTGTCACACAGCGACATCGCGGCGAAAGGATCGACCATGGTCAGCCTGACCAAAGGCCAGAGCATCAGCCTTGCCAAGGAGCCGCGGCCGCCGGCGCGCGTCGCCATGGGGCTCGGCTGGGATGTCGCCAAGCGCAAGGGCTTCCTCGGCCGCATGATCGATGGCGGCAATGTCGATCTCGATGCTTCCTGCCTGGTCTATGACGCTTCTGGCCGGCTGATCGACAATGTCTGGTTCGGCCAGCTTGCCAGCAAGGACGGCAGCATCGTCCACAGCGGCGACAATCGCACTGGGGCCGGCGACGGCGACGATGAAGTGATCAACGTCGATCTGACGCGCGTGCCGGCGGCGGCGCAGACTTTGGTGTTCACCGTCAACAGCTTCACCGGCATAACTTTCGAGCGGATCGAGAATGCCTTTTGCCGGATCGTCGATGCCGCCGACAATCGCGAGATCGCCCGCTACAGCCTCTCGGCGCAGGGCCCGCACACGGCGCAGGTAATGGCCAAGCTGAGCCGGTCCGGCGGCGACTGGTCCTTCACCGCCATCGGTGCCATCGCCAGCGGCACCACCTTCCATGCCCTGGAACCGGCGATCAAGCCGCACCTTTGAGGCCAACATGACCAGCCTGACCCAGGGCGCCAACGCGCCGATCGCCACCACCGCCGTCAAGGTCGCCATCGACTGGCCGACCGCGGCCGGCAGCCTTGATGCCTCGGCCTATCTGCTCACCGCGGCCGGCAAGGTGCGCGGCGATCACGACATGGTGTTCTTCAACCAGAAGGCGCACCCTTCGGCCGGCGTGACGATGCTCGCCGCCAGCAACGGCAGCGCCGTGTTCGAAGTGGCGACCGACCGCCTGCCGGCCGAGATCGAGAAGATCGTGTTCTGCCTGACCGTCGAGACGCCGGGCAAGACCATCGCCGCCTTCAACGGCCTGTCGCTCGCCGCCACCGCCGGCGACGCCATCAGTTTCGAGCCGGCGCTTGCCGCCGCCAGCGAGGCGGCGCTGATGCTCGCCGAGCTCTACAAGCGCAACGGCGCCTGGAAGATCCGCGCCGTGGCGCAGGGCTTCAACGGCGGCCTGGCGCCGCTGGCGCGCTCCTTCGGCATCGAAGTCGACGAACCGGCGCCGGCCGCCGCGCCGCCGCCGCCGCCACCGGCCGCCGCACCGCCCCCGCCGCCTCCCGCGGCCGCGCCGCCATCGAAGCCGGTCAGCCTGTCGAAGATCACCCTCGACAAGGCGCGCCCCACCGTCAGCCTGGAAAAACAGGGCAGCAGCTTCGGCGCCATCGCCGTCAACCTGAACTGGACAAGCCGAGGCGGCAGCGGTTTCTTCGGCAAGCCCAAGCCATTGGACCTCGATCTCGGCTGCCTGTTCGAGATGAGCGACGGCCGCAAGGGCGCCGTCCAGGCGCTCGGCCGCAGCTTCGGCAGCCTCGACATGCCACCGTTCATCGCCCTCGATCGCGACGATCGCACCGGCAGCCTCGACGGCGGCGAGACGCTGCGCATCAACGGCAGCCATTGGAACGACATCCGCCGCATCGCGCTTTATGCCTTCATCTACGAAGGCGCGCCGAACTGGCGATCGACCGATGGCGTCGTCACCATCACCATGCCCAACCAGCCGCCGGTCGAGATGCTGATGAACGAAGGCCGCGACGGCCAGGGCTTCTGCGGCCTGGCGCTGATCGAGAATATCGGCGGCACGATGAAATTCACCCGCCTGCTCGAATATTATCGCAGCCACCGGGAGTATGACGAGCGGCTGGGATGGGGCATGAAGTGGCAGGCCGGCAGCAAGTGAACGGCCGGAATCGAGTGGCAACAAGGGAATTTGATGCTTCGACATTTTAGCGGATCGCTGATCTTCACCGTCGCCGCGCTGGCGACCGCGGCGGCCTATGGCTTTTTCAACCTGGGCGGCACCGGCCCGGCGCTGGCGGCGCTGTGGATCTGCATCGTATTGGGCGTGCTGGAAGTCTCGCTGTCGTTCGACAATGCCGTCGTCAACGCCCGCACGCTGAAGACCATGGACCCGGTGTGGCAGCAGCGCTTCCTGACCTGGGGCATCATCATCGCCGTTTTCGGCATGCGCATCGTCTTCCCGCTGATCATCGTCGCGGTCGCCGGCAGCATGAGCCCGATGTCGGCGCTGACCATGGCGCTCAACGACCCGGAACAATATGAGCGGGTGCTGACCGGCGCCCATCACGGCATCATGGGCTTCGGCGGCGCCTTTCTGATGCTCGTCGGGCTGAAATTCTTCTTCGATGCCGACAAGGAACATCACTGGATCGGCATCATCGAGCGGCCGCTGACCAAGTTCGCCGATCTCGAGGCGGTCGAGATCATCCTCGTCCTTGCCATCGCCTATGGCGTTTCGGTCAGCCTGCCCGGCGACGAGGGCCAGGGCTTCTTCACCGCGGCGCTGTTCGGCGTGTTCGCCTTTTTCGCGGTCGAATGGCTCGGCAACATCCTGGAAGCGCCGGAGGAAGAGGACGAGGACGCCGCGCCCGCCGCCGGCAATGGCGCCACCACCGCCGTCGCCAAGGCCGGCCTCGGCGCCTTCCTCTATCTCGAAGTGCTCGATGCCTCCTTCTCCTTCGATGGCGTCATCGGCGCCTTTGCGCTCTCCAACAACCTCGTCATCATCGCATTGGGCCTCGGCATCGGCGCCATGTTCGTGCGGTCGCTGACGGTGGCGCTGGTGCGGCAGGGCACGCTGTCGCAATTCCTCTATCTCGAACACGGCGCCTTCTGGGCGATCCTGGCGCTGGCCGGCATCATGTTTGGCTCGGTCCACGTCGAGATCCCCGAAATCGTCACCGGGCTGATCGGCGCGGCGCTGATCGGCCTGTCCCTCTGGTCGTCGGTGCGGCACAACCGCGCCCATGCGACCGCCTGATCCTTCACCTGCGGCAAAGGAGCGAACCATGGGCGTAAGCTTGAGCAAGGGCGGCAATATCAGCCTGTCGAAATCGGATCCCGGCCTGACGAAGATCCTCGTCGGCCTCGGCTGGGACGTGCGCAGCACCGATGGCAAGGCCTTCGATCTCGATGCCTCGGCCTTTCTCGCCACCGCCGCCGGCAAGGTGCGCAGCGATGCCGATTTCATCTTCTACAACCAGCTGAAATCGAGCGACGGCGCCGTCGAACACACCGGCGACAACACCACCGGCGCCGGCGATGGCGACGATGAAGTGATCAAGATCGACCTGTCGAAAATGTCGCCCGACATCGACAAGGTCTCGGTTGCCGTCACCATCCACGACGCCGCGGCGCGGTCGCAGAATTTCGGCATGGTTTCGGGCGCCTTCATCCGCATCGTCAACGAACTGACCGGCACCGAAATCACCCGCTTCGACCTTTCCGAAGATGCCTCGACCGAAACCGCGATGATCTTCGGCGAAGTCTATCGCCATGGCGCCGAATGGAAGTTCAAGGCGGTCGGCCAGGGCTATGCCGGCGGCCTCGGCCCGCTCGCCCAGTCGTTCGGCGTCAACATCGGTTAAGGAGTCAAGATCATGGCAGTATCCCTCAGCAAGGGCGGCAACGTCTCGCTCTCCAAGGAAGCCCCCGGGCTCAGCAAGATCACCGTCGGTCTCGGCTGGGATCCGCGCGTCACCGATGGCAGCGGCTTCGATCTCGATACCAGCGTCTTCATGGTGAACAGCGCCGGCAAGGTGCGCAGTGACAGCGACTTCATCTTCTATCGCAACCTCAGCTCCGCCGATGGCTCGGTCGTCCACCAGGGCGACAACACCACCGGCCAGGGCGACGGCGATGACGAACAGATCAAGGTCGATCTCGCCCGCCTGCCCGCCGATGTCGAAAAGCTGGTTTTCGGCGTCACCATCCACGAGGCCGATGCCCGCAAGCAGAATTTCGGCATGGTCGGCAAGGCCTTCATCCGCGTCGTCAACGATGCCGATGGCAAGGAACTGGCGCGCTTCGATCTTTCCGAAGACGCCTCGACCGAAACCGCGATGATCTTCGGCGAAGTCTATCGCCACGGCGCCGAATTCAAGCTGAAGGCCATCGGCCAGGGCTTTGCCGGCGGCCTGGCGCCGCTGGCGCGCTCGTTCGGGGTGAATGTGGGGTAAGGTAAGGGTGCCTCCGGCGGCTGGGGCCTTGGGCCCCAGACCCCAATTTATCCGTGCCGGGACCGATTTCGCCCGGGCACGAGCCAGAGGAAATGGGGTCTGGGGCCCAATGCCCCAGCCGCCGGAGGCAAGTTTTCGGGGGCGCAATGCGGGTCTGGTACAACCAGGGCTATAGCCAGACGCGCGACGCGCTGCTGCTGATCCGCGCCGCCGATCCGGGCGTCACCTTGATCGCCAGCGATTCCCGGCCCGGCGCGCCGGTGCTGGAAGCGGCCGATATCGGCATCGTCGAACCGAAAATCGCTCGCGATACGCCGCAAGGTGTCGCCGATTATGTGCAATTCTGCCTCGATTTCGCGCGGGAACAGCGCGTGGATGTGTTCATCGCGCAGCGGGCGCGGGCAGCACTGGCGGCGGCGCGCGATGATTTCGCGCGCGCCGGCACGAAATTGCTGGTGGCGGCGGATGCCGACACGCTGGCGACGATCGAGAACAAGGGGGATTTCTACGTCGCCTGTGCCGCTGCCGGGCTGCCGACGCCGGCATTCCACCGCGTTCGCGATGTCGCCGGCTTCGATGCGGCGCTCGCTGACCTCGCGGCAGCGGGGCACAATATGTGCGTGAAACCGCCCTATGGCGTGTTCGGATCGGGTTATTTCCGGCTGGAACCGGCGGCGCGGCTATTTCCGCTGCTGCAAAGGATCGACGATCGCGTGCTTCCCGTCGCAACAATGCGCGCGGCTATCGCCGAAATGGGCAATGAAATGCCCGAACTTCTGGTCATGCAACATCTGCCAGGGGCGGAATCGAGCATCGATG
>JAIXZK010000231.1 GCA_027489695.1 Sphingomonadales bacterium | reverse complement strand
TCAATCCGAAGCGCTTGCCGATTTCGGTCATCAGCCCGCCGATCACCGGATGCAGGTGGAAATGCTTGTGGGCATTGGCATGATCGAGCTTCAGGCCGGTGGCGGCAAAGGCTTCGAACTGGGCGGTGATTTCGGCGCGGAGCTGCGCCTGCACGGTGCCGCGCAGCATGCCGAAGCTGCTCGCCACCATGTCGGTGCGGAACCGGCCATCGTCGCCAGTGAGATCCGGCAGCGCCGACGCCGGCAGCGCCGGACTGCCATCGACCAGCACCAGATGCAGCCCGACGCCAAGATCGGGCAGCGCCCGCGCCCGCACGACGGCATCGGCGGCGGCGGCGCCGGTCACCATCAGGCTGGCGGCAGTCAGCACGCCGTCGCGATGCGCCGCCTCGACAGCGGCATTGACCGCGGGATCGGCGCCGAAATCATCGGACGTGACGCAGAGGCGCAGCATTGCCCGCGCCCCCCGGCGCCAGACCCCCGGTCCGGCCTCAGGCCGCCATGTCCTGCTTCCGCTCGCGCAGGAAGCGGAAGAATTCGACGCCCTCGCGCAGGCGGCGCTTCATCATGTCGCTGTCACGCACCATCTCGTTGACGATGGCGCCGATCTTGCGCGGCCGGAAATAGAATTTCTTGTAGAAGACCTCGACCGCTTCGAAGATTTCCTGGCTGCTGAGGTGCGGATAGTTGAGCTGGGCGATCTGGGCGCCATGTTCGGTGACCAGCTGCGCCTTGGGATCGAACCAGCCGTTCTCGACCGCCTGCTTGTAGAGGAAGGTGCCGGGATAGGGCGCCGCCAGCGACACCTGGATGGTGTGCGGGTTCAGTTCCTTGGCATAGGCGATGGTTTCCTGGATCGTTTCGCGCGTCTCGCCGGGCAGGCCCATGACGAAGGTGCCGTGGATGACGAGGCCGAGTTCGTGGCAATCCTTGGTGAACTGGCGCGCCGTGGCGGTCAGCAGGCCCTTCTTGATGTTGTGCAGGATCTGCTGGTTGCCGCTTTCATAGCCGACGAGCAGCAGGCGGCAGCCGCCTTCCTTCATCGCCTTCAGCGTCTTGTAGGGCACGTTCGCCTTGGCGTTGCACGACCAGGTGACGCCGAGCTTGCCGAGTTCCTTGGCCAGCGCCTCGACGCGCGGGGCGTTGTCGGTCAGCGTGTCGTCGTCGAAGAAGATTTCCTTCGTCTGCGGGAATTCCTTGAGGACGTATTTGATCTCCTCGATGACATGCTCGACCGAGCGGACGCGGTAATTATGGCCACCAACGGTCTGCGGCCACAGGCAGAAGCTGCAGCGCGACTTGCAGCCGCGGCCGGTGTAGAAACTGATGTAGGGGTGCTTGAGGTACCCGATGAAGTAATTCTCCATCTTGAGGTCGCGCTTGTAGATCGGCGTCACGAACGGCAGCTGGTCCATGTCGGTGATGATCGCGCGGTCCTTGTTGTGGACGATCGTGCCATTTTCGTCGCGATAGCTGATGCCGGCGATATCGGCGAAGGCCATGCCGTCGGCGACGTCCTTGATGGTGAAATCGAATTCGTTGCGCGCGACGAAATCGATCGCCGTGCTGGCTTCGAGCGAATTGTCGGTCTCGACGGCGACCTTGGCACCGATCAGGCCGATCTTGATGGCGGGCTTCAGCGCCTTGATCATCTCGGCGGTCTTGACGTCGCTGGCGAAGCTCGGCGTCGAGGTGTGCAGGATGACGAGATCGCTCTCGAGGATGTCGGGGGTGATGTCCTCGAACGTCAGCCGGTGCGGCGGCGCGTCGATCAGCTTGGAATTGGGCACCAGCGCCGCCGGCTGGGCGAGCCAGGTCGGATACCAGAAGGACTTGATCTCGCGCTTCGACTGGTAGCGCGCGCCGGCGCCGCCATCATAACCTTCGAAGGAGGGCGCCTGGAGGAAAAGCGTGCGCATCGGTTGAAAAATCCCCGCGAAATGACCTGAATCGGGTTTCTATAGCCATTCTTTGTGGCGGCGCCATGGCCTCGCGGTCACAGCCGGCGCAAAAGCGGCCGGGTCCGTCGCCACGCTTGTTCAGCCGCGGTTCGGGCGGCAAAGGCCAGGATGCCATGATGATCCGTTCCCCCGCCCTCCTCGCCGCGCTGCTGGCGACCCTGCCCACGCTCGCCGCCGCCGCCGAACCCGCCGCGCCGGCCGCGCGCATTTCCGATTATAATGATGGTGTCGTCGCCATCATGAAGGCCGCCCTGCCGCTGCCGGCGCGGGTGACGCGTTTCGAGGCGCTGGTCCGCAGCCATTATGACATGGCCGGCATCGCCGCGCTGGTCGCCGGCCCGAAATGGGCGACGGCGACGGCGGAGGACAAGCGCAGCGCCATCACCGCCCTCACCCGCCATTCAGCGGTATCGCTGGCCAAGAACTTCGCCAGCTTCGATGGCGAGCGCTTCACCACCGATCCCGCCGTCCAGGCGCGCGGCACCAGCAGCGTCGTGCGCGTCACCATCGCCGGCAAGGGCGACCGCGCCCTGCTGCAATATCGCCTGCGCCAGAGCGGCGGCGAATGGAAGATCCTCGACGTCGTCGCCGAGGGGGTGAGCCAGTTGGCGGTGCAGCGCTCCGAACTGGCCGGCACCATCGCCAGCGAGGGCCTCGCCGGGATGGCGCGCAAGCTGGCGGAGAAGGACCGGATCTGAGCAGCGATGGCCGGGACGCGCCGTCCCGGCCATCGCGCCAGTGCCGATCAGGCCGCGACGAGGCGACGGCGACGCCGGGCGCTGGCGCCGACCATGCCGAAGCCGGCGATCAGCATTGCCCAGGTCGCCGGTTCCGGCACGTCGCCGACAACCGATTCGTTCAGCGGGATCAACGTGCCCGACTTCGTCAGATAGCGGCCGACAGTGTGATTGTCCGATTCATAGCCGCCGCCGGTTGGCGTTTCGGAGAATTCGATGCGGGTGAACGGCCGCAGATTGCTGTAGAAGTTCAGGAAGATATAGGGCTCGGCGGTGTTCTCGCCGGCGAAGGCGGCGTTCGGATTGCCGTAATAGTCGCCGGGCGTCGCCGTGGCGTTGACGGCGTTGATGACGTCCTGCGGACGGAAGGTGAACAGCTTGCGGTTGCCGCTGTAGAAGGTCACCTGGTTGCCCGCGTCGAGCGCCGACAGCCAATATCCGAAATAGTTGACGCCCTGCGGCAGCGTCGAGGCGATATCGAGGCTGTAGCCCGCATTCGTAAAGGTCACCGCATAGGGGCCGCTGCCGCCGGCCCCGCCATATTGATCGGCATCGCGGATTTCGGCGTTGGTGTAGGTACCCGAGAAGACGCTGCTGCCGCCGAAATTCGTGGCGAACGTCTGCTCGACATCGTTTGCCGGCGTGAGGCCGGAGAAGGTCTCGACGCCCACCGCCGAAAACGTCGTGGTGGTGTTCTGCGCGCCGGCCGCTTCGGATTCATAGCTGACCTCGAAAGGCACCACGGCGCCGGCCGCAGAAGCGGCAAGGCCCGCGGCAAGCGCCGCGAGGGGGTAAAGGATCCTCATGCTGACTGTCCCGTTTCGTTCGATGGAAGTTTCGAAGGCTCGACGCTTCGACCCGACGCCAGCCTCCGCCACGTGTCGGTAACACTTCCTTAGTGAATGATCCCGTGCCGATCAAGCCATGAGGCCTGAAAAAGCAACCATAGGTTGTTGATTTCGCTGTTAACTATTTTTACCGGATTGCGTCGGCCTGCTTAACAGTGCGGCGCTTGTCGGGCCCTACCAATGGCCGTGTCCGGCATCACCCGGCCGGTAGCGGGCCAGCACCTCATAATCGCTGCCATCGCTGCCGGGCCGGCTTTCCCACAGGGCAAAGCCGGAAATCGCGAACGGCGCCACCGGCAGCGGCCGCACCGGAAAGCCGCCGAGATCGCCGACCAGCCGGCCGCGGGCGACGGTGATGTGCGGCACAAAGGCGCGGGTTTCGGGCGCGATGCCGACCCGGGCCAGCGCTGCATCGACGCGCTGCGCCAGCGCCGCCACTTCGGCCTGCGGCGTCACCCCCACCCAAAGCGTGTCGATGCGCCCGCGCCGATCGAAACTGCCGACCCGATCGAGCGACAGCGTCAGCGGCTGGAAATTGACCCCGGCCAGCGCCGCGTCGACATCGCGGGCGGTGTGGCGATCGACCTCGCCGATATAGCGCAAGGTCAGGTGCAGCTGGTCATCGCGCTGCCAGCGCGCGCCGGCGACACCCCCCATCGCGGCAAGCAGCTCGTCGCGAACCACGATGGGCAATTCCAGCGCAACGAACAGTCGAATCACGCGATCACCCTATTTCAGCGCATCCAGCTCCCGCAACACGCTCGGCAGGATGCGGCGGACGATGACCTGCACGCCCTTCGGCGTCGGGTGCAGGCCATCGGCAAGCTGCAGCCCCGGCACCGCCGCCACCCCGTCCATGAAGAAGGGATAGAGCGCCACCTTTCGCGACCGGGCGAGGCCCGGATAAATGGCATCGAAATCCCGGGCATAGCCGGCGCCGAGATTGGGCGCGGCGCGCATGCCGGCGAGCAGCACCCGCGCGCCCTTGCCCTGGAAGGCAGTGATCATCGCGTCGAGATTGGCGCGTGCCGTTGCCGGCGATTGCCCGCGCAGCATGTCGTTGGCGCCGAGTTCGAGGATGACGAGATCGGCCTTCGTCGCCCCCTTCGCCGGCAGCCCGGCCAGCACCCAGTTCAGCCGGGCGCGGCCCTGCGCCGTGGTATCCCCGGACACGCCGGCGTCGACGACGCGGACGTTGCGGCCCCTGGCCTTCAGCGCTGCCTCCAGCTGCGGTGCAAAGCCTTCGCCGGGGCGGAGCTGATAGCCGGCGGTCAGGCTGTCGCCAAAGGCGAGGATGGTGCGCGTCGGTGCCGGCGCGGCGGCGGCGGGACCCGCTGCCAGTGCTGCCACTTCTGCCGGCAACATCATTGCCGCAGCCAGTTGGTAAAGCCGCCGGCCGATGCCATATCGTCGGATCATTGCCATCGTCTGTCCTTTTCGCTCGCGCCCGGAACCTGCATGACCAGCCATATCGTCATCGATGCGCGCAATGTCACCCTTGCCTTCGGCCAGGGCGAGGCGCGCGTCGAAGTGCTGCGCGGCGTCGATCTTGCCGTGCCGGCCGGCGAGCGGCTGGCGATCCTGGGGCCATCGGGTTCGGGCAAATCCTCGCTGATGGCGGTGCTTGCCGGGCTGGAACGCGCCAGCGGCGGCCAGGTACGCGTCGCCGATGCCGATTTTTCGGCGCTGGACGAGGATGGCCTGGCCCGCGCCCGCCGTGGCCGCATCGGCATCGTGCTGCAGGCCTTCCACCTCATTCCGACGATGACGGCGCTGGAAAATGT
>JAIXZK010000126.1 GCA_027489695.1 Sphingomonadales bacterium | reverse complement strand
TGCTACAAGGCGCCATGGCCGGTCACCACCATCATGATCACCATGATCACCACCATGCCGAGCCCCCCCGCTTCGGCCGGGCCTTCGCCATCGGCATCGCCCTCAACCTTGCCTATGTCGCCATCGAAGCCGGCAGCGGTCTTGCCATAGGCTCGATGGCGCTGCTCGCCGATGCCGGGCACAATCTGTCGGACGTGGCCGGGCTGCTCGTTGCCTGGGGCGGCCTGCGGCTTGCCGGCCGCGCCGCGACGGCACGCTATACCTATGGCTGGCGGCGCTCGGGCATCCTGGCAGCGCTCGCCAATGCCGTGCTGCTGCTGGTCGCCTGCGGGGCGATCGCGCTGGAAGCGGTCAACCGCCTGATGGCGCCGGCGCCGGTGCCGGGCGGCACGGTGATGGCGGTGGCGGCGGCCGGCATCCTGGTCAATGGCATCACCGCCTGGCTGTTCGCGCGCGAGGCCAGCGACGACATCAACATCCGCGGCGCCTGGCTGCACATGGCCGCCGATGCCGGGGTGTCGGCGGCGGTGGTGGTTTCGGGCTTCCTGATCCTGCGGACGGGCTGGCAATGGCTCGATCCGGCCGCCAGCCTGCTCGTCGTCGTCGTCATCCTGCGCGGCACCTGGGGGCTGCTGACCGAATCGCTGGCGATGGCGCTCGATGCGGTACCGCGCGGCATCGACACCGGCGCGGTCGCCGCCTGGCTGGGCGAGCAGCCCGGCGTGGCGGCGGTGCACGATCTCCACATCTGGCCGATGGGCACCTCGACAACGGCGCTGACCGCGCATCTGGTGATGCCCGGCGGCCATCCGGGCGATGCCGCGCTGGCCGGGCTCGTCGACGGGCTCGAGGATCGCTTCGGCATCGGCCATGCCACCCTGCAGGTCGATCTCGACGATTGCGCGCGCATCGACTGCGGCGCCATGGCGGCGCGGCACTAGCGCACCCTGCCTGCTATGTTGGGCTGACAGGTGGCGCCGTCGCGGCTAGACAGTCGCCATGCACGTCATTGATCCCGATCTGGTGCGGCCGCTCTTTTCCGATCACCGCCGATCCGGGGCCGTTCGAGCGACGACATCCAGCGCGGGCTGGAGATGCCCAGCTCCGGCGACGGGAAGCGCTCGGCATTTGGCGACATCGGCCAGCATGGCACCGAAGGCGTGCAATTCTGGACCAAGCGCAAGACGATGACCAGGCTCTGGCCGGATGGCGGCGTGGGTGACGGCGGGTCGGCGTTCATCATTCCGACGATGGGATGAAGGCTTTGCTGCGGCGCTGGCTATTTGGAGTTTGCGTCTTGGCGCTGGCTCCGGCGTCGGCAGCGCCGCTGCTTCCCGAGGCGTTCCACGGCAGGTGGAACCCGGACATTGGCGCTTGCTCGCACGAGCCGGTTGATGAAGTCCGGATCGATGCGGATGGCCTCAGTTACTATGAGTGGACGCATGAAGCCTATGCGGTTCGCAAGACCGGCAAGAACGGCATAGCGGTTTCGGCTCGACTGTTTTCCCCCGAGGTTGACCTCGAGAAGCCGGTTGGGAAGGTCCGCCTCCGACTGACGCTTCTGGCCGGCGGTCAGCGCCTTGCCTATCGCGCCGGCAACGCAGCCCAGCAAATTTATGTACGCTGTCCCGGCCGCCGGTCGGGCTAGAGCATTCGTGAAGTGACACCATGTCGGAGGCTTTGGAGGAACAATGAGTTACGAGACCATCCTTGTCGAACAGCATGACGCCGTCACGCTCGTCCGTCTCAACCGGCCGCAGGCGCTCAATGCGCTCAACAGCCAGGTCCTCGCCGACCTCATCGCCGCCTTCGCCGCCTATGATGCCGACCCCGGCCAGCGCTGTCTGGTGCTGACCGGCAGCGACAAGGCCTTTGCCGCCGGCGCCGACATCAAGGAAATGTCCGAACAGTCGTTCGCCGACATGTACGGCAGCAATTTCTTCGCCGGCTATGAGCGGGTGACGGCGACGCGCAAGCCGTGGATCGCCGCGGTCGGCGGCTTTGCATTGGGCGGCGGTTGCGAGCTCGCCATG
The DNA here is from genome assembly GCA_027489695.1 of Sphingomonadales bacterium. Lineage (GTDB taxonomy): Bacteria > Pseudomonadota > Alphaproteobacteria > Sphingomonadales > Sphingomonadaceae > Sandarakinorhabdus. Next base: position 7,152 of record JAIXZK010000126.1, on the reverse strand, counting down.
ATGGCCGATCTGATCATCGCCGGGGACAGTGCCAAATTCGGCCAGCCCGAGATCAAGCTGGCGGTGATCCCCGGCATGGGCGGATCGCAGCGGCTGGTGCGCGCCATCGGCAAGGCGAAAGCCATGGAAATGTGCCTGACCGGCCGCATGATGGCCGCCGCCGAAGCCGAAGCGGCGGGACTGGTGGCGCGCGTCGTGCCGGCCGCCGATCTGGTGGCCGAGGCGCTGAAGACCGCCGCCGCCATCGCCGCGATGCCGCCGCTGGCCGCCATCGCCGCCAAGGAGGCGGTCAACGCCGCCTTCGAAATGACCCTGGCGCAGGGCGTGAACTTCGAGCGCCGGCTGTTCCACGGCCTGTTCGGCTCCGCCGACCAGAAGGAAGGCATGGCGGCGTTCATCGAGAAGCGGCCGGGGAACTGGACGGGCAAATAGCCTCTCTCTGTTCTCCCCTCCCGCTTGCGGGAGGGGTCGGGGGTGGGTAGTCCCTTGCCGTCAGGATTGCAGCGCGAGGTCAAGAGGGTAGGCCCACCCCCGACCCCTCCCGCGTGCGGGAGGGGAGAAAAACCATGGTCACCATCGCCTTCATCGGAGTCGGCAACATGGGCGGCGGCATGGCCGCCAATCTCGTCAAGGCCGGCCATGTGGTGCGCGCCTTCGATCTCAGCGCCGAGGCGCTCGACCGGGCGCGCGGCAATGGCTGCCACATCGTCGGTACCGCGGCGGAGGCCGCGACCGGCGCCGATGCCATCGTCACCATGCTGCCCGCCGGCGCCCATGTCCGCGCCGCCTATGAAGGCGAATTGTTCGCCGCCGCCGCGCCCGGCGCCATACTGATCGATTGTTCGACGATCGACGTCGCGACGGCGAAGAGCGTCGGCGAAGCGGCCGCGGCGCGCGGGCTGGCGATGGTCGATGCGCCGGTTTCGGGCGGCACCGCCGCCGCCGATGCCGGCACGCTGACCTTCATGGTCGGTGGCCCCGACGTGGCCTTTGCCGCCGCCCGACCGATCCTCGAAAAGATGGGCCGCGCCGTCATCCACACCGGCGGCGCCGGCAACGGCCAGGCCGCCAAGATCTGCAACAACATGATCCTGGGCGCGACGATGATCGCCACCGCCGAAGCCTTTGTGCTGGCCGAGAAGCTGGGGCTCGACGCGCAGACGTTCTTCGACATTTCGTCAAAGGCGAGCGGCCAGAGCTGGTCGATGACCAGCTATTGCCCGGTTCCCGGCCCGGTGCCGGCATCGCCCGCCAACCGCGACTACAAGGGCGGTTTCGCCGCGGCGCTGATGCTGAAGGACCTGAAGCTGGCGGCACAGGCGGCGCAGGGCATCGGCGCCAGCGTGCCGATGGGCGCCCAGGCCGAGGCGCTGTATCAATTGTTCGTCAACAATGGCGGCGGCGGCATCGATTTCTCGGGTATCGTCAAGCTGCTGCGCGGCGGCTGAAACGGTTCTTTTGCCCCCTTGACTGTATGGCTCGGTCAGCGATTGTTGCGCCGACACCGGGGGGTATTATCGATGTTGCGCACGCTGGCTGCTGTCATTGGCCTGTCATTTTCCGCTGCTGCCACGGCAGCGCCGCCGATTTCGGCCTATGGCCAGCTGCCGGCGATCGACAATGCCAGCATCTCGCCCGATGGCGCCCGCTTCGCCGCCGTCATCGGTGACGAGACGGCGCGCGAGGTGCAGATTCGCGAGATCGGAACCAACAAGCTCATCTCCACGTCGCCGATCGGCAAGAGCAAGCTGCGCGGCCTGCAATGGGTCGGTTCGGAGCATCTGGTCGCCACGGTTTCGACGACGGCGCAGATCGCCGAGTTCGATGGGCCGAAGCAGGAATGGTTGCAGCTGCTCGATTACAGTGTCGCCACCAGGAAATGGCGCGTGCTGATGAACGGCATCGACAGCACGATGAACGTCGTCGTTGGCGACACGGTCGGGCTTGTCGACAAGGGCGTGCCCTATCTGATGGCGACGACCTATACCTTCCCGTCGGGCAAGAACGGCCTGCAGGCGCTGTTCCGCATCAACCTCGAAAGCGGCCGCCCGACCAAGATCGAGGAAGGCAATCCGCAGACCATCGACTGGATCATCGGCCCCGATGGCCAGCCGGTGGCCCGCGCCGATTACAGCCGCGGCGGCGAATGGCGGCTCTGGGTGCGCTATCAGGGCGCCTGGAAGAAGATCTGGAGCGAGGTGTCACCGCTGGATCGCAGCTATCTGCGCTCGCTGGGCCCGACGCCCGACACCATTCTCGTCGGCTCGAAGCGCTCGGGCGACTGGGCGACGCATGTCGTCAACCTCGCCGATGGCAGCTGGTCGGACGGCAAGCCCGAATTCAACGTTGATAATGTCATCCCCGACCCGGTGACCGGCCGGCCGATGGCAACCATCGACGGCGATGTCGAAACCTATAGCTACACCTTCTTCAACCCTGCCGACCAGAAGCTGTGGAACAATGTGCGCAAGGCGTTCCCGGGCGAGCAGGTCTATCTCGCTTCGTGGAGCGACGATCGCAACCGCATCATCGTCCAGGTCGAAGGGCCAGCCAACGGCAGCAGCTATTTCATCGTCGATCGCGCCGCCCGCGCCGCGGCGCCGATCTCGCCGCGCTACCCGGGCATTTCCGCCGCCGATTACAATCCGGTGCAGGTCATCCGCTATGCCGCCGGCGATGGCATGGAGATTCCAGCCTACCTGACCCTGCCCAAAGGCCGCGGTGACAAGAACCTGCCCTTGATCGTCATGCCGCACGGTGGCCCCGCTTCGCGCGACGCGCCGGGCTTCGATTACTGGCCGCAGGCGCTGGCCAGTCGTGGCTATGCGGTACTGCAGCCGCAGTTCCGCGGCTCCTTCGGCTATGGTGCCAAGTTCGAGCGTGCCGGTGACGGCGAATGGGGACGCAAGATGCAGACCGATGTCTCGGACGGGGTCAGGCATCTTGCCAAGCTGGGCACCATCGATGCGAAGCGCGTCTGCATCGTCGGCGCGAGCTATGGCGGCTATGCGGCACTTGCCGGCGTCACGGTCGAAAGCGGCGTCTACCGCTGCGCTTCGGGCGTCGCTGGCGTCTATGATCTGCCGATGATGCTCAACAATGATTTCTCGGAAGGCAGCAGCGGCCTGCGCTACTGGCGACGGGTGATGGGCGCCGACAAGAACAACGATCCTCGCCTCATCGCCGTCTCGCCGGCCCGGCTCGCCGGCAAGGCCCGCGGCATCCCCATCCAGCTGATCCACGGCAAGGACGACACTGTCGTCCGCTATGAACAGACCGAAGAGATGACCCGCGCGCTGACCGCCGCCGGCAATCCGCCGGAAGTGGTGACGCTGGCCGGCGAAGACCATTGGCTGTCGCGCGGGCCGACTCGCCAGCAGATGCTCGCCGCGCAGATCGCCTTCCTCGAAAAGCACAATCCGCCGGGAGCCGCACCGGCCAGCGCCACCGGCGGCCAGTAAGCGGCGCCGCGTCGATGCTGCCGACTCCATCGCTGCCAGCACCGGAACTCGCCCCGCAAGGGAGCGGGCAGCGCGGTCGATGACAGTCTGGCTCGCCGGACTGGCGGTGCTCGCCGCCGGGGCCGCGGCAGCGCCGCCCGCCCCAGCGGCAGCGCCGCCCGCCCAATCGCCGCCGCCATTGGCTGCTTATGGCCGCCTTCCCGATGTGGACATGGTGCGCATCGCGCCCGATGGCCGCAATCTCGCCATGCTGGTGGGCGGTGAGGGTTCGCGCGAGATCCAGATCCGCGCCGTGTCGGGCCTGGCGATGGTCGCGGCCATGCCGGTGCAGAACAGCAAGGTTCGCGACCTGATCTGGGCCGGGCCCGAACATCTCGTCGTGATGACCTCGACGACCGCCAGCATCGCCGGCCTGTCCGACAATCGCCGCTATGAATGGTCCCAGCTTGCCGCTGTCGATCTGAAAACCGGCAAGGCACGCCAGTTGCTCGGCCGGACCGAGGGCAGCATGAACGTCGTCTCCGGGCGGCCGCGGCCGCTGCTGCGCGGCGGCAAGCCGGTACTGATCGTCGAAGGCTATACCTTCCCCAACAGCCAGGGCACCTCGACGCTGTTCCGCATCGATCTCGGCAATGGCGGGGAGACCATCGTCGAAACCGGCACGGCCCTGACCCTCGACTGGCTGCTCGACGAGACCGGCCGCGCCGTTGCGCGCGCCGATTATGATTCACGCGAGCAGGAATGGCGGCTGTTCCTGCGCCCCGGTGCCAATTGGACGCGCCTTTATGAAGAGCGCAGCGCCATCGACCGGCCCGGGCTGCTCGCCATGGACAGTGACGGCGCGCGGGCGCTGATCCGCAGCCACAAGAGCGGCGAATGGGAAACCTATCGCATCGGACTTGGCGACGGCGTGCTTTCGGAGCCCGTCGCCGAGCTCGATGGCGAGAGCATCCTCGTCGATTCCGACACCGGCCGCATGATCGGCCAGATGCATTACAGCCTGACCGAAGCCGAAGTGCAGTTCCGCGACCCCGCCGACCAGTCGCTGTGGCAGCGTCTCGTCCGCGCCTTCAAGGGCGAATCGGTATCGTTCGTTTCCTGGACCCCCGACCGCCAACGGGTCGTCGTCGCCGTCGAAGGGCCGACCAACGGCTATGCCTATTTCCTCGTCGATCGCGTCGCCAAATCGGCGACCTGGATCGCCAACGCCTATGCCGGCATCCAGCCGGAACATTGGCACAAGGTGCAGGCACTGCATTACAAGGCCGCCGACGGCCTCGACATTCCAGCCTATCTGACCATGCCCGCCGGCCGCGCCGACGCCAAGGGACTGCCACTGATCGTGCTCGCCCATGGCGGGCCTGCGGGGCGCGACTATCCGGGGTTCGACTGGTGGGCGCAGGCGCTGGCCAGCCGCGGCTATGCCGTGCTGCAACCGCAGTTCCGCGGCTCGACCGGCTTTGGCGAGGCGCACATGAGCGCCGGCTTCGGCCAATGGGGCCGCAAGATGCAGAGCGATCTTTCGGACGGGGTGCGCGAACTGGCCCGCGCCGGCACCATCGATCCGGCGCGGGTCTGCATCGTCGGTGCCAGCTACGGCGGCTATGCGGCGCTGGCCGGTGTCACGGTCGAAACCGGCGTCTATCGTTGCGCCGCCGGCGTGGCCGGGGTCTATGACCTGGAACGCATGCTCAATACCGAAGGCTCTGAAACCGGCTGGCAATCGGCGGGCCTGCGCTATTGGCGGCGCTTCATGGGGGCGACGCGCAACGGCGATCCGGCGCTCGACGCGATCGCGCCGGCGCGACTGGCCGCCCGCGCCAAGGGCGTTCCGATCCAGCTGATCCACGGCAGGGACGACAGCGTCGTGCGCTATGATCAGACGACGACCATGGCCAAGGCGCTGACCGCCGCCGGCAATCCACCCGAGGTAGTGACCCTGGCCGGCGAGGATCATTATCTGTCGCGCTCGGCGACGCGCCAGCAGATGCTGGGCGCGCTGGTGACGTTCCTCGAGAAGCACAATCCACCGGGCGGGGCTGTCGCGGCCGCCGCCAGCGGCAAATAGCGTTGCCCGCGCCGATGCTCCGCGCGGCACTCGCGCTGCTGTTCGGGCTGGCTGCGCCGGCGGGCGCCGCCACGCTCGATGCCTATGGCCGCCTGCCCGGCATCGACCATGTGGCGCTGTCGCCCGATGGCCAGCGCTATGCCGCGGTCGTCGGCGATGCCGATGTCGCCCAGATCCAGGTGCGCCGGCTCGCCGATGGCGCGCTGGTCTCGGTATCGCCGGCGGACAAGGCCAAGGTGCGCGGGCTCTATTGGGCCGGCCCCGATCATCTGCTGGCCTTTGTCTCGACAACGCAGAAGCCGCGCTTCCTGACCGGCGAGCGTGACGAATGGTACCAGGTCCAGGACCTCGATCTCGTCACCCGCAAGTCGCGCCGGCTGCTCGATGGCACCCCCGGCACGATGAATGTCGTCACGGGACCGCCGGTGCCGATCCTTGTCGATGGCAAGCCCCAGGCCATGCTGTTCGGCATGCCGTTCGTGCCGCTGAGTTCGGAAATCTATGTGCCGATTTCGGGCATCTACCGCGCCGATCTGGCACGAGGCGGCGCCACCCTGGCCGAAGCAGGCGCACAGGGCACGCGCGACTGGCTGGTCGATGGCAGCGGCAAGGCCGTCGCCCACGCCCTTTACGATGCCGAAAAGTCGGAATGGGCGCTGCGGCTGCGCGACGGCGAAAAGCTGGTCGTCGCGCACAAGGAAACCGCCGCCATCGATCTGCCGGCGCTGCTGGCGATCAGCGCCGATGGCAAGGCGGCGCTGGTGCGCAGCCACAGCAGCGGCCGCGAAGCCATTCACGCCGTCGATTTCGCGACGCGGGCGCTGGGCCCGCCGATCGCCGGCCTTGCCGCCGACGAGGTGATCCTCGATCCCGCCAGCCAGCGCCTGCTCGCCACTGTCACCACCGATCTCGACCACAGCACGACGCGCTTCGCCGATCCCGCCGACCAGAAGATCTGGGACGGCGTCACCAAGGCCTTTCCCGGCCAGGCGGTGTTCTTCAGCGGCTGGACCGCCGACCGGCAGACCGTGCTGGTCCGCGTCGAAGGCCCCGGCGGCGACGGCTATTTCGTCGTCGATCGCGCCGCCCGCCAGGCGCGACCGCTCGGTGCGCGCTATCCATCGCTGACGCCCACCGACATCGGGCAGCGCCGCAGCCTGCGCTACAAGGCCGGCGATGGTTTCGAGGTGCCGGCCTATCTCACCCTGCCGCCGGGCATCACCACGCCGCGCGGCCTGCCGTTGATCGTGCTGCCGCATGGCGGCCCGGAACAGCGCGACGATCCCGGCTTCGATTGGTGGGCGGCGGCGCTGGCCAGCCGCGGCTATGCCGTGCTGCAGCCGCAGTTCCGCGGCTCCGGCGGCTTCGGCGAAGCGCATTTCATCGCCGGCTTCGGCGAATGGGGCCGCAAGATGCAGACCGATCTTTCGGACGGCGTCGCCCATCTCGCCGCCAGCGGCGCCATCGATCCCAAGCGAGTGTGCATCGTCGGCGCCAGCTATGGCGGCTATGCGGCGCTGGCCGGCGTCACGTTGCAATCGGGCATCTACCGCTGTGCCGCCTCGCTGGCCGGCGTCAGCGACATCCGCTCCCACCTCGGGCTGAAACTGACCGCCGCAGCGA
>JAIXZK010000017.1 GCA_027489695.1 Sphingomonadales bacterium | reverse complement strand
CCTCGGCCCCGACGGCGGCAACCGCGGCGGCCAGATCGTGGCGGTAGGAACCCCCGAAGTCATCGCCGCTACCGAAGCCAGCTTCACCGGCCACTATCTGAAGCCCCTCCTCGCTGCTGCCCTCCCGCAAGCGGGAGGGGGGACTCCGGCGAAGGCCCCCGCCAAACCCCGCAAACCCCGCGCCGCTGCGACCGCGGCACCTTAGGGGCGCCGCCCAACCGGAACGGTGGTGTCGACGGCGGGGTTCATGCGTTCCGCCGGGGAAAGGATGCCGCCATGACCCATGTTCCCCAGCATCTCCACGAAGCCTTTCCGGCGCAAACCGCCCTCATCGCCCGGTTGAAGGCCGATGACGCCGAGTTCCAGGATCTCGCCGAACAGTTCGACGCGCTCGACCAGGCCATCCACCATGCCGACGCCGGCGACGACCCGGCCTCGGATGGGCGGATCGAGGGCCTCAAAAAGGAACGGCTGGCACTGCTCGACACGATCGCGGCGTATCTGGCGGCGAAGTCATAACCGTCATCCCGGGCTTGACCCGGGACCCAGCTGCTTCGGCTTTTCGGCGGGGAGGGCTGGAATTCGCCGGCTGGCGCTGCCCGCCGTCTGCGCCCCCCGCGAGCGGGACGGGAGAAGGAGCTACCCCGCCGCGATCGCCTGCGGGACCTGGACGAAGCCCTTGCGGCGGGCGATGCGGGCTTCGACTTCCGGGCGGAAGTGGCGGATGAGGCCCTGGATCGGCCAGGCGGCGGCATCACCCAGGGCGCAGATGGTGTGGCCCTCGATCTCGGTGGTGACTTCGAGCAGCAGGTCGATCTCGTGCGGTTCGGCGTCGCCGGTGACGAGACGTTCCATGACGCGCCACATCCAGCCGGTGCCCTCGCGGCACGGGGTGCACTGGCCGCAGGACTCGTGCTTGTAGAAATAGCTGAGGCGGGCAATGGCGCGCACGATGTCGGTGGACTTGTCCATCACGATGATGGCGGCGGTGCCGAGGCCCGACTTCAGGTCGCGCAGCGCGTCGAAATCCATCGGGCAGTCGATGATCTGCGCGGCCGGCACCAGCGGCACCGAGGAGCCGCCGGGGATGACGGCGAGCAGATTGTCCCAGCCGCCGCGGATGCCGCCGCAATGGGTGTCGATCAGCTCGCGGAACGGCACGCTCATTGCGTCCTCGACGACGCAGGGGCGGTTGACGTGTCCGCTGATCTGGAAAAGCTTGGTGCCCTCGTTCTTCGGGCGGCCGATGGCGGCGAACCAGGCGGGTCCGCGGCGCAGGATGGTGGGGGCGACGGCGATCGATTCAACGTTGTTGACGGTGGTCGGGTTGCCATAGAGGCCGGCGCCGGCGGGGAATGGCGGCTTCAGGCGCGGCTGGCCCTTCTTGCCCTCCAGGCTTTCGATCATCGCGGTTTCTTCGCCGCAGATATAGGCGCCGGCGCCGCGGTGGACGACGACATCGAAGTCATAGCCGGAACCGCAGGCATTCTTGCCGATCAGCCCGGCGGCATAGGCCTCGCGCACCGCGGCGAACAGGGTTTCGGCTTCGCGGACGTACTCGCCGCGGATGTAGATGAAGGCGGCCGACGCGCGCATGGCGAAGCCGGCGACAAGCGCGCCTTCTATCAGCTTGTGCGGATCGTGGCGGATGATCTCGCGATCCTTGCACGAACCGGGTTCGGATTCGTCGGCGTTGACGACGAGGTAGCTCGGCCGCGCCGGGTTCGGCGTCTTGGGCATGAAGCTCCACTTCATGCCGGTCGGGAAGCCGGCGCCGCCACGGCCACGCAGGCCGGATGCCTTGATCGCATCGACGATGGCATCGGGGCCCAGCGCGAGCAGGCTTTTCGTGTCCTCCCAGTCGCCGCGCTGGCGGGCGGCTTCGAGATTCCACGGCTGGAAGCCGTAGAGGTTGGTGAAAATGCGGTCTGCGTCAGCGAGCACCGGTCATCTCCAGTAGGCTCGTCGGCCCGCCTTCGGGGCAGCTGGCGGTGCGACCGATCTGGCTGCCCGGCGCCGGCGACTCGCCGCGGGCGAGGGCTTCCAGGATCGCGGTCATGCTGGCGTGGGTCAGGTCCTCGTAATTGTCGTCGTTGATCTGGACCATCGGCGCATTGGCGCAGGCGCCGAGGCATTCGACTTCGGACAAGGTGAACAGCCCGTCCTCGGTGATCGTACCCTTCTTCAAGCCCTTGTCCTTGCAGGCGCGCATGATCTCGTCGCTGCCGCGCAGCTGGCACGGCGTGGTGCCGCAGACCTGGACGTGGAAACGCCCGACCGGCTTCAGATTGTACATGGTGTAGAAGCTGGCGACTTCATAGGCGCGGATATAGGGCATGCCGAGCTGGCGGGCGACGAACTCGATGACGGGCACCGGCAGCCAGGCGCTGCCGGTGGCATCGCGCATCTGGCCCTGGGCCAGCCAGAGCAGCGGCATGACCGCCGATGCCTGCCGTCCGGCCGGATAAAGCGCGATGATCCGCGCCGCCTCGGCGGCATTCTCCGCCGTCCAGGCAAAAGCAGTCGCCACCGGCGCACCGTCCGTCATCGAAAACCTTACTCCAAACTCACCGCGGCCAGGCCGCGCCGATCACAGTCGATTGATGGCCATCCGCAGGACCATATAGGCGGCGCCGAGCAGGGTCAGCAACACCAGCAGGCTGGTGAAGACACCCGGCTCGCGCTGGGTCGACCACAGCGCGAAATCCGCCAGCAGCAGCGCGATGAACACCGATTCGTCGTTCAAAAGTTGCATTGTCCCATCAACCCCCGGTTGCAAGTCTTGCACAGCGCGGCCGATTGCCACCCCGCAAGCCACTCTTCGCACAGGACGCCCGTCGCTGACAAATCCCGCGGCAGCCCCGATTGGCGACACCCATCGTCACGACCGGCTCTCACGCTGCTGACGATGCGCGATCAGCTTCGGCGTCACGAAGCCGTCCCAGATCGCATGGCGAGCCACCGCAATCACCGTCGCCGCCGCCGCCGGCACCACCACCAGCGTCGGCAACTTCACGAAACCGGCGTAGCTGGCGCAGCCGAGCACGAAGCCGCCGATGCCGATGGCATTCAGCAGCCGCGAATGGCGGTGCATCCGGTCATCGACCGCGGTGATGACACCCCAGAGGGTCACCGATCGACCTCTCCGAAAACGATGTCGAGCGAGCCCAGGATCGCCGGCGCGTCGGCGAGCATATGGCCCTTGCACAGAAAATCCATCGCCTGGAGGTGCGCCATGCCGGTGGCCCGCACATGGCAGCGCCACGGCTTGTTGGTGCCATCGGCAACCATGAAGATGCCGAATTCGCCCTTGGGGCTTTCGGTCGCGACATAAGCTTCGCCGGCCGGCACGTGCAGGCCTTCGGTATAGAGCTTGAAATGGTGGATCAGCGCTTCCATCGAGCGCTTCATCTCGCCGCGCGACGGCGGGCTGACCTTGCGATCGAGTGTCGCGTGGCGGCCGGCGGGCATCTGGTCGAGGCATTGGTAGATGATGCGCAGCGACTGGCGCATCTCTTCCATCCGCACCATGAACCGGCCATAGCAATCGCCATCGTTCGAAACCGCGACGTCGAAATCGACCAGATGATAGGCGTCATAGGGCTGCGCCTTGCGCAGGTCCCAGGCGACGCCCGACGCGCGGATGCACGGGCCGGTGAAGCCCCAGGCGATCGCGTCTTCCTTCGAAATCACGCCGATATCGACATTGCGCTGCTTGAAGATGCGGTTGTCGGCGACGAGGCCCTGCATCTCGTCCAATACTTTCAGGAACTTGTCGGCCCAGTCGCGGATGTCGCCGAGCAGGCCGTCGGGCAGGTCCTGGTGAACGCCGCCGGGACGGAAATAGGCGGCGTGGAACCGGGCGCCCGAAACACGCTCGTAGAATTCCAGCAGCCGCTCGCGTTCCTCGAACATCCACAGGATTGGCGTCATCGCGCCGACATCCATTGCATGCGTCGTCGTATTGAGGATGTGGTTGAGGATGCGGGTGATCTCCGCGAACAGCGTGCGGATGTACTTCGCGCGCAGCGGCACCTCGATGCCGGCCAGTTTCTCGATGGCCAGCACATAGCTGTGCTCCATGCACATCGGGCTGACGTAATCGAGGCGGTCCATGTACGGCAGCGCCTGGAGGTAGGTCTTGTACTCGATCAGCTGCTCGGTGCCGCGATGGAGCAGGCCGATGTGCGGATCGCAGCGTTCGATCAACTCTCCGTCCAGTGCCATCACCAGTCGCAGCACGCCATGCGCCGCCGGGTGCTG
>JAIXZK010000378.1 GCA_027489695.1 Sphingomonadales bacterium | reverse complement strand
CTCGGCGCCACCGGTTCGGTGGGCAGCCAGGCGCTCGACCTGGTCGCGCGCAACCCCGAACGCTGGCAGGTCGAGGCGCTGACCGCGCACAGCGATGCCGCCGGACTGGCGGCGGCAGCGCGCGCCTGCGGGGCGAAATTCGCGGCGATCGGCGATGAAGCAGCCTGGCCGGCACTGCGCGACGCGCTCGCCGGCAGCGGCATCGAAAGCGCCGCGGGACCCGAGGCGCTGTGCGAGGCGGCGCGGCGGCCGGGCGAGATCGTGCTGACCGCCATCGTCGGCGCCGCCGGCCTGCCGCCGACGCTGGCCGCCGTCGAACGCGGTGCGACTTTGGCCATCGCCAACAAGGAAACGCTCGTCTGCGCGGGGCCGGTGGTGGCCGCCGCCGCGCGCGCTTCGGGTGCTACGCTGCTGCCGGTCGATTCCGAGCACAATGCCGTCTTCCAGGTCTTCGATCACGCCCAGCCGGAGCGCGTCTCCAAGATCATCCTGACCTGTTCGGGCGGGCCGTTCCGCGGCCATAGCCGCGAGGCGATGCGCAACGTCTCGGTGGCCGACGCCTGCAAGCATCCGGTCTGGTCGATGGGCGCCAAGATCTCGATCGATTCCGCCACGCTGATGAACAAGGGGCTGGAACTGATCGAGGCGCACCAGCTGTTCCCGGTCGGCATCGACAAGCTGGACGTCATCATCCACCCGCAGTCGGTCGTCCATTCGATGGTCGAATATGTCGACGGCTCGGTGCTGGCGCAGCTCGGCACGCCCGACATGCGCATCCCGATCGCCTATGCCATGGCCTGGCCGGAGCGCATCGCCACGCCGGCGGCGCGGCTCGACCTCGCAGCGATTGCGCAGCTGACCTTCGAAGCGCCGGATTTTGAACGCTTTCCCTGCCTGCGCCTCGCCTGGGACGCGATGCGTGCCGGTGGTTCGGCGCCGTGCATATTGAACGCCGCCAATGAAATCGCAGTGGCGGCGTTCATCGCCGGGAAAGTCGGCTTCCTCGATATCGATGCCATCGTCGCGGCAACGCTCGCCGCCGTGCCCTCGGGCCCGGTCGGATCGCTCGACGAAGTGGTTGCCGTCGATGCGGCGGCGCGCCGGGAAGCCGGGGCGCAGGTCGAACGACTGAGGGGATAAGGCTTCGCGATGACCGACCTGTTGCCCCAGCCCGGCCTGATTTTCACGCTCGCCACCTATGCGATCATGATCGCGGTGCTGGTGGTGGTGCATGAGGGCGGCCATTATCTCGCCGGGCGCTGGTTCGGCTGCCGGATCGACAGTTTCGCCATCGGCTTCGGCCGCGAGGTCTTCGGCTGGAACGACCGCCATGGCACGCGCTGGAAGCTGAACGCGCTGCCGCTCGGTGGTTACGTGAAATTCACCGGCGACATGAACGAGGCGAGCCAGCCCGATCCCGAAGTGCTGGCACTGCCGCCGGCCGAACGTGCGCAGCTGTTCGTGTTCAAGCCGCTGTGGCAGCGCGCGATCATCGTGGCGGCCGGCCCCGCCATCAATTTCCTGTTCGCGATCCTGATCCTGTCGGGCTTCTACATGGCGCTAGGGGCGCCGGTGACGCCGCCGGTGGCGAGCCAGGTGCAGCCGGGCAGTGTCGCCGCCGCGGCCGGCATCGTGCCCGGTGACCGTATCACCGCCGTCGACGGCCGCCCGACCGAGCGGTTCGAGGACATTTTCAACAAGGTGATGGTCAACGCCGGCGAGCCGATGACGCTGACCGTGCTGCACCAGGGCGTCAGCCGCACCGTGACGGTGACGCCGCGGATCGTGGAGGACAAGGATCGCTTCGGCAATGTCACCCGCCACGGCCGCCTGGGCCTGCTGGCACAGGGCCGCGAGATCGTGCCCGTCGATCCGATCAGCGCGGTCGGCAAGGGCGTGCGCGACACGTTCGAGATCACCGGATCGATCGCCACCACCATCGGCCAGGTGTTCAGCGGCAATCGCAGCCTCAACGAGATGGGCGGGCCGATCAAGGCCGCCGCGGTCACCGGCCAGCAGGCGTCGCTGGGGGTGCTCGCCTTTATCGGCTTCATGGCCTTCTTCTCGATCAACCTCGGCTTCATCAACCTGTTGCCCATCCCGATGCTGGACGGCGGCCATCTTCTGCTCTACGCGATCGAAGCCGTCAGGCGGCAGCCGATCGGCGCGAAGATCCAGGAATGGGCCTTCATGTCGGGGTTTGCGGCGCTGATGTCGCTGATGGCGGTTCTGACCTGGCACGATCTGGGGGCAGTCGGGGTTTGGGACCGGCTGACGAGCTGGGTTGGTTGAGCGCGGGGCGGAAGGACGACAATTGCGTGACGACAGGACCCTTGCGTGAATCATGATTCCAGGCTGATGCGGGGGCAGCAGGAACGACCGGCGAAGTGGCTGGTCGGCGCCTTGATGTTGTCGACGGCGCTGGCTGGCCCGGCGCTGGCGCAGCGCCCGCGCCCGCCCGAACCGCGCCCCGAAATGCCCTCGGCCGAAGCCGAAAGCCGCGCCGCCGAAGCCGCCAACCAGGCGCCGCTGCCGGCCACCGCCGCCAACGCCGGCGTGGTGCGGTCGGTCGTCGTGCGCGGCACGGAACGGCTCGAGCCGGAAACCGTGCGCTCCTACCTCAACCTCAACATCGGCGATCGCTATGACCGCGATCGCACCGACCAGGCGCTGAAGGCGCTGTTCGCGTCCGAACTGTTCGCCGATGCGACGATCCGCGACGAGAATGGCGCGCTGACCGTCGAGGTGAAGGAAAATCCGGTGATCAACCGGATCATCATCGAGGGCGCCAAGCGGGTAAAGGAAGACAAGATCCGCGAGGAAATCCGCCTCGCGCCGCGGCAGATCTTCACCCGTTCGAAGGCGCGCGCCGATCTTGGCCGCATCCTCGAACTCTATCGCCGGTCGGGGCGCTTCGCTGCCGCGGTCGAGCCGAAGATCATCCAGCTCGAACAGAATCGCGTCGATGTGGTGTTCGAGATTTCGGAAGGCCCGAAATCCAAGGTCCGCCAGATCAACATTCTCGGCAATGTCGCGTTCAACGAGAACAAGGTGCGCAAGCAGATGGCCACGCGCCAGTCGCGCTGGTTCCGCTTCCTGTCGTCGAACGACACCTATGATCCCGATCGCCTGGCCTATGACCAGCAGAAGCTCCGGCAATATTATCTGACGCAGGGCTATGCCGATTTCCGCGTGGTGTCGTCGGTCGCCGAACTGACGCCCGATGGCCGCGATTTCATCGTCACCTATGTGCTCGACGAGGGGCAGCGCTACAAGTTCGGCAAGGTCGATCTGGAAAGCCAGATCCGCGACATCAAGGCCAAGGATTTCAAGGCGCTGATCTCGATCAAGCCGGGCGACTGGTACAATGCCCAGCGCATCGAGGATACCGTCGAGGGGCTGACCGAAACCGCCGGCCTGCTCGGCTATGCCTTTGCCGATGTCCGGCCGAATTTCGACCGCGACAAAGACAAGCTGGAGATGAACGTCACCTTCCAGATCGGCGAGGCGCCGCGCGTCTATGTCGAACGGGTGCAGGTCAACGGCAACACCATCACCACCGACAATGTCATCCGCCGCGAATTCCGCCTGGCGGAAGGCGATGCCTTCAACTCGATCAAGGTCAAGCGTACCCGCGACCGCATCCAGAGCCTCGGCTTCTTCCAGGAGAAGTTCGAGATCGAGCAGAAGCAGGGCTCGGCGCCGGACAAGATCGTGCTCGAGGCCAATGTCCAGGAACGGCCGACCGGCGAATTGCAGCTGTCGGCGGGTTTCTCCAGCCTTGAACGCTTCATCCTGTCGCTGTCGGTGCGGCAGCGCAACTTCCGTGGCCGCGGCCAGGAACTGCGCGCCTCGGCCAACATCTCCAGCTTCTCGCGCTCGCTCGAAGCCGGCTTCACCGAGCCCTATCTGTTCGGCAAGAATCTGGCGCTCGGCTTCGATGTCTTCCGCCGCGATTTCCGTTCGTTCAACCAGCTCGGAACGCAGCGCAACACCACCTACACCCAGGTTTCGACCGGCTTCCAGGTGCGCACCGGCTTCCCGCTCACCGAATTCTGGGCTGCCTCGTTCCGCTATGGCCTCAGCTTCGAGGAAATCGGCCTCGACCAGTCGCTGTTCTTCACGAACGGGGTCTGCGATCCGCTGCTCGCCGGCCGCTATCTCTGCGACGCGCTCGGCAACCGCACCATCTCGTCGATCGGCTATTCGCTGATCTTCAACAATCTCAACAACTCGCGCCGTCCGTCGGCGGGCCAGCGCTTCTCGTTCAGCCAGGATCTCGCCGGTCTGCCGGTCGGCGTGAAATATCTGCGCAGCCGCCTGAACTATGATTGGTACAAGGCGCTGTTCGGGTCGGGCTTCGTGCTCAACATCGGCGGCGAAGCCGGCGCGATCTTCGGCTATGGTGGCCAGGACGTGCTGCTCACCGATCGCTTCTTCCTCGGCCAGCCGCAGATGCGTGGTTTCGACATCCGCGGCGTCGGCCCGCGCGTGCTGCGCTATGCGCTCAACGCCGATGGCTCGATCAACTTCGATCGCCGCCAGGCGGTCGACGACGCGCTCGGCGGCAAATTCTACTATCTGGCCCGCCTTGAAGTGCAGATTCCGCTCGGCTCGGCCGGCGAGGAGCTTGGCATCCGGCCGTCGATCTTCACCGATGTCGGTGCGCTGTGGGGCGTGCGTCGCCCGACGCTGCAATGCCGGACGCCGTCGGGCCTCGGCCAGATTCAGATCGACGGACGCTCGTGCACGCCGGCGATCGACAATGTCGGCGGCTTCACCGAGCGCTTCTTCGGCGATTCCCCGCAGCCCCGCCTGTCGGTCGGCATAGGCGCCGCTTGGAACTCGCCCTTCGGTCCGTTCCGATTCGATCTTGCCAAAGCCCTTCTGACGCAGGAAGGCGACGACACCCAACTCTTCCAGTTCAACGTAGGGACCCAATTCTGATGAAGACTCTGCTTTCCGCTCTTGCCATCGGCGCTGCCGTCATCGCCGCCCCGGTCAACGCCCAGGCGCTGCCGCCGGCCGTCATCGTGCTCGTCGACATGGACCAGGTGTTCAACACTTCGGCCGCCGGCAAGCTCGCCCAGGCCGAACTGAAGACCAAGCTCGACGCCATCCAGGCCCGCGTTGCTTCGCTGCGCACCTCGTTCGGCACCGAAGAAGCCGATCTGGCCAAGACCCGTCCGACCGCCGCCGGCCCGGCCGCCACCGCCTGGGAAAACAAGGCCAAGGATTTCGCCACCCGTCGCCAGCAGGCCGAAGCCGAGCTGCAGCGCCGCAACGAGGAATTCCAGGCCAGCCGCCAATATGTGCTGAAGCAGATCAACGACGGTGCCCAGCCGATCATCAGCGCCATCATGCGCGAGCGCGGCGCTTCGATCGTGCTCGCCGAAGGCGCGACCCTGCAGCACGCCGCTTCGGTCGATGTCACCAACGACGTCATCGCCCGCATCGACAAGGCGCTGCCGCGCGTTTCGACGACGGCGCCGGCCGCGCCGGCAGCAGCCCCCGCCGCCAAGTAATGGCGCCGGCCGGGCCCGGCGACGTCGCCACCACCGCCGACATCCAGGCGGTGATGGCGATGCTGCCGCATCGCTTCCCGATGCTGCTCGTTGATCGTGTCGAGGATATCATCCTCGGCACCTCGGCGCGCGGCATCAAGGCGGTGACGATCAACGAGCCGTTCTTCGCCGGGCATTTCCCCGGCCGGCCGATCATGCCCGGCGTGCTGATCGTCGAGGCGCTGGCGCAGACCGCCGGCGTGCTGGCGATCCGCACCCTGGGGGACGCCGGGCTGGGCAAGCTCGTCTATTTCATGGCGATCGAGAACGCCAAGTTCCGCTCGCCGGTCGAACCCGGCTGCCTGCTCGACCTGAAGGTCGATTATGTCCAGAACCGCGGCCGCGTCTCGAAATTCGCCGGCCGGGCCGAAATCGCCGGCAAGCTGGTCGCCGAGGCGAGCTTCACCGCGATGATCGCCGATCCGCCGGCCTGATCGGCGGCGCCCGGCGGATCCAGAGCTTTTTCCCGCTTATGCCGAGCGCAGTCGAGGCAGGCCCGGACGTTCGGGGCGTGCCTCGACGGCGCTCGGCATGACCGGTTTCTGTGTGGCCGCCGCGTTTCGGCAGGCAGCGCTTACGGCAGCACTTCCCCCGGCACCGCCGCTGCCGGCCGCTCGCCGCGCGCTGCCCAGAGGCAGGCCAGCGCGATGACCGCGGCGCCGGCCCAGACGCGGATCGGCACCGCTTCGGCGAAGAACAGCCAGCCGAGCAGCGCTGCCCAGGGCAAGGCGGTGAATTCGATGACCGCGGCGGTCTGCGCCTCGACATGGGCATAGGCGCGGCTGACCAGCTGCACGCCGATATTGCCGACGAGGCCGAGCGCCACCAGCCAGACCAGCCCGGCCTGGGTCGGCGGTGGCCCGGCCAGCCCGAACGGCGCCAGCACCAGCATCGGCACGGCGGCGGCGAACAGGGTGACAACGGTGGCGCCGTCACTCGCAGCGCGGGCGCGCAGGATCACCATCGAGGCGGCATAGGCGACGGCGGAAAACAGCACCGAAGCGATCGCCAGCCCCCGGCCATGGCCGAGATCGGGGATGCCGCCGGTCGTCACCAGCACCCCGCCGAAGCCGAGCAGCCCGGCGGCGACGGCGCGTGGCTGCATGCGCTCGCCGAGGAACAGGCTGGCGAGCGGCGGCACCAGCAGCGGCGCGACGAAGCACAGGGTGATGGTTTCGGCGAGGCCGAGGACGGTGAGCGAATAATAGAAGGATGTCGCCATCGCGGCGATGATGACGCCGCGCAGCAAATGCGCCGGCAGCATGGCGCGGGTGATCGGCGGCCGGCCGGCGCCCCACCACACCGCCAGCGCCAGCGCGGCGCCGGTGACATAGCGGCCGAACGACACCGTCATCACCGCATGGTCCACGGTCAGATGCTTGACGATGGCATCCATCAGGCACAGCGCCCCGACGCCCGCCGTACATTG
>JAIXZK010000300.1 GCA_027489695.1 Sphingomonadales bacterium | reverse complement strand
CTGCGCGGTCTTGGCGTTCCCGTCGCCCGACTGAAGACCGGCACGCCGCCGCGCCTGGATGGCCGCAGCATCGATTGGAGCCGGCTCGACTGGCAGTTCGGTGATACGGACGATCCCGGCTTCGGCCATGGTGGCGCATCAGCATCACCGTCGGTGCCCTGTGCCGTGACGCGCACCAATCTGCGTACGCATGCGATCATCCGGGCGAATCTGGAACGCTCGGCGCTTTATGGCGGCCATATCGATTCGGTCGGCCCGCGCTACTGCCCGTCAATCGAGGACAAGGTCGTGCGCTTCGGCGATCGCGATGGCCATCAGGTTTTTCTCGAGCCGGAAGGCTATGACGATGTCACCATCTATCCGAACGGACTGTCGACGTCGCTGCCGGTCGATGTCCAGCAGGCCTTTCTCCGCTCGATCGACGGCCTCGAGACAGTCGAGATCCTGCGGCCCGGCTATGCCATCGAATATGATCATATCGACCCGCGGGCGCTGGATGCTCGCCTGGCCGTCCACGACCTGCCGGGGCTGTTTCTGGCCGGGCAGATCAATGGCACCACCGGGTACGAAGAGGCCGCCGGCCAGGGCCTCGTCGCCGGTGCCAATGCCGCTGCCGCTGCGCTCGGCAACCCGGCGCTGACCCTCGACCGCGCCACGGCCTATCTCGGGGTGATGATCGATGATCTCACCCTGCAGGGGGTGAGCGAGCCCTATCGCATGTTCACGTCACGCGCCGAATTCCGGCTGCGTTTGCGCATCGACAATGCCGCCGAGCGGCTGACGACGATCGGCGCTGATCACGGCCTGATCGGTGACGCGCAGCTGGCGCGCTTCCTTGGCGAACAGCAGGAGCGGCAATCGGCGCGCGCCCTGCTGGAGCGGCTGACGGCGTCTCCGCGGCAGGTCCAGCTGGCCGGTGGCGATGTCGGCCAGGATGGCGTGATCCGGTCGGCCTTCTCCTGGCTGCGCTTTCCCGCCGTGACCGAATCAGTCGCTCGGCGTGTCTGGCCGGAGCTTGCCGCGATGGACTCGGACTTGCTGTCGTCACTGGCGGTCGACGCCAACTACGCTGCCTATCTGTCGCGACAGGACGAGGACGTTGCGACATTGCGCCGGGATCGTGCGCTGCAGCTGGTCGCCGGCCTTGATTATCGGGCGGTGCCGGGTCTCAGCCACGAGATGGCCGAGCGCCTCGCGCGGGCGCGGCCGGACACGATCGGTGCTGCCGGCGCGGTTCCGGGCGTAACGCCGGCGGCGCTGGTCGCGCTGTTGCCGTTCACACGGAAGGCCGGATGATCGATCGCGATGGCTTCGCGGCCCGCTTCGATGTTTCACGTGAAACATTGGACCAGCTCGACACCTATGCCGCCCTGCTCGCGGAATGGCAGCAGCGGATGAATCTCGTCGGCCCCAGCACCTTGCCGCAGCTCTGGGACCGTCATTTCGCTGATTCGGCGCAGTTGTTCGATGTCGCTGGCCGCGGACGGTCCTGGCTCGATGTCGGCACCGGCGCCGGCTTTCCCGGCCTGATCGTCGCCATCCTCGATCCCACTGCACGCGTGCTGCTCGTCGAATCGATCGCGAAAAAGTGCCGGTTTCTGGAGCATGTCGCGAACAGCCTGGCGCTCGGCCCGCGCGTCACCATCGCCAATCAACGCGTCGAAAGCCTGCCGCCGCAGAAGTTCGACATTGTGACGGCACGGGCGCTGGCGGCACTCGAGCAATTATACGATTGGTGCCTGCCTTTCGCTGGCTCCGGTACGCATTGGCTGCTTCCCAAAGGCGCGCGCTTCGCGGATGAATTGGCAACGGCATCGAAGCGATTCGGCTTCGACTATCGCCTTGTTGAAAGCATCACCGATCCCGCTGCGCGGATCATCATCGCCACAGGAGTGCGTCGCCGATGATCATTGCCCTGGCCAATCAGAAAGGCGGCGTCGGCAAGACCACAACGGCAATCAACCTGGCCACCGCACTGGCAGCAGCGGGGCAAAGCGTCCTGCTCATCGACGCCGATCCGCAGGGCAATGCGTCCACCGGGCTGGGTGTCGACCGCCGCCATCGCCAGATCTCGACCTATGAAGTGCTGCTCGGCAGCGCCGATATTGCGACCGCCATGCAGGCGACTGCCGTACCCGGGTTGAAGATCCTGCCATCGACGTCGGCGCTTTCCGGTGCGGAAGTCGAACTGATCGATTTCGAGCGCCGCAGCCACCGGCTTGACGACGCCATCGCCAACGGCCCGAGCTTCCAGCACATATTGATCGATTGCCCGCCGTCGCTCGGGCTGCTCACCATCAACGCCCTTGTTGCCGCCGATGCCGTGCTGGTGCCGCTGCAATGCGAATTCTTCGCGCTGGAGGGGCTGAGCCAGTTGCTGGCCACCATCGAACGTGTGCGCGGCGGCCTGAATCCCCAGCTCGAACTGCTGGGGATCGTGCTGACCATGGTCGATCGCCGCAATCGGCTGACCGATCATGTCGCCGACGATGTGCGCGCGGTGATGGGCAACAAGGTGTTCGCCACCACCATTCCCCGCAACGTGCGCCTGTCGGAAGCGCCGAGCCATGGCCTGCCGGCGCTGCTCTACGACAGCCGCTGCGCCGGTTCTGATGCCTATGTCGCTTTGGGCCGCGAGGTGCTGGCGCGCATCGGCCATGTACACAATCTGGAGTCCGCAGCGTAAATGGCTGAGAAGAAACGTGTTTCTGGCCTCGGGCGCGGACTTTCCGCGCTGCTGGAAGATGCCCGGCTGCCCGATGATGCCAATGCGCCCGGCGTCGGCCGGCTGGCGGTGGCCGATATCGTCGCCAATCCCGATCAGCCGCGCCGGCAGTTCGCGCCGGAGGCGATGGAGGAACTTGTCGCCTCGGTAAAGGCCCATGGCGTGCTCCAGCCGATTCTGGTGCGGCCGATCGCCGATGGCCGCTTCGAGATCGTCGCCGGCGAACGCCGCTGGCGCGCCAGCCAGGCGGCCGG
>JAIXZK010000101.1 GCA_027489695.1 Sphingomonadales bacterium | reverse complement strand
GTGGACATCGAGGCCTGGCTGGCGGGCAAGGTCACCGATCGCTTCTCGCGCCTGGAAAACGCGGCGTTCGTCGGCGGCAGCGGCGTCGGCCGGCCGCGCGGCTTCGCCGACTATGGCACCGCCGCCACCGCCGATACGTCGCGCGCCTGGGGCACGCTGCAGCACCGCCTGACCGGCGCGAACGGCGCCTTCGCATCGTCCAACCCGGGCGATGTGTTCTTCGACCTGGTCGCCGACCTGAAGCCGCACTTCCTGCCGGGCGCGGCCTTCTACACCCGGCGCACGATTGTCGCGGCGATCCGCAAGTTCAAGGGCGCGACGACGGGCGATTATCTGTGGCAGCCCGGCCTGCAGGCCGGCCAGCCGCAGAGCATCCTCGGCTATCCGGTGCGCCTCTTCGAGGACATGCCGGCGCTCGCCACCGGCTCGCTCAGCCTGGCCTTCGGCGACATGATGCAGGCGTACACGATCGTCGATCGTGTCGGCCAGCGCGTGCTGCGCGATCCGTTCACCGCCAAGCCGTTCGTCCGCTTCTACACCACGAAGCGCGTCGGCGGCGGCATCGTCGACTTCGAAGCCCTGAAGTTCCTGAACTTCAGCGCCTGACCCTGGCGGCGCCGGGCCGGCCGGTCCGGCGCCGTTTCCCTTCGGCCTGGCCAAGGCAATCGCCGGCCCGCCATTTCAGCAAAGGAACCCCAGAATGCGCGATCTCGCATCCAATCTGGCCCGCACCGTCGCCGTTTTCCCGGCGGTGCTGACGGCCTCGCCGACCCCCAATGTCATCGATCGCCGCGGCTATCGCAGCCTGGCGATCATCATCCAGACCGGCGCCGGCGGCATTACCTTCAGCGGCACCAACAAGATCGAGCACGTCATCGAACATTCCGACGACAACAGCAATTGGGCCGCGGTCACCGGCGCCGAGCTGCTGACCGGCGGCGGCACCAACCCGACCGTCGCCAGCGGCGGCATCGTCGAAAGCTATGTCGCTGCCAAGGCTGCCGCCTCGACCAACGAATATGGTTACATCGGCAGCAAGCGCTACGTCCGCGTCACCCCGACCTTCGGCGGCACCCATTCCACCGGCACTGTCGTCGGCGTGCTGGGACTGCTCGGCGACCCGCTGCTGTCGCCGGCGAGCTGATCGAACCCTCCAGGGGCGATCCTCCCCTGTGCCTGGGGCCGGCGGTGACGTCGGCCCCTTCCTTTTCCAGCCGGAGATCCTGAGCCATGGCCAAATCCGCAGTTACCGCCGTCCTCGATTCGCCGCTCGACGTGATCGCGACGGCCACCGAAATGTACCCTTGCGAAGGCCAGCCGACGAGCCGGGCCGATGCGATCAGCAAGGCGGCCTCGGCCGCGATCGTGCTCGACTCGGGTGACTTTGCGAAATCGACCCAGGGCACGGCGCGCCGCCTGACCGTGGCTGCGCAGACCGCGACCGCCACCGCCAGCCGGCCGGTCGACCATGTCGCGCTGTGCACCGGTTCGGTGCTCCTGGCGGTGACCACGTCGCCGTCGCAGAACGCCAACAACGGTTCGCCGATCAACATCGCCGCCTTCACGATCGACAGCCCGCTGCCCGTCTGAGGCGCGCGGGCGACACGTTCCGGGGCGACGCGGGGTAACCGATGGCGATCATTTCGGCGAGCGTCGAGAGCAACGGCTGGGTATTGCGCCTGGTCGTTTCCGGCAGCCTCGGCACCTTTGCGAGCTATACGCTTGCCCCCGATGGCACGCCGCGCGTCGCGCTGGCCAGCAGCCATCCCGGGTTCACGGTTTCCGCCGGTGCGGCAGTATCCGCCACCGCGTCGCGTGCGCTGATCGCGACGAAGCCGCTGCGCAAGCCGGTCAACCCGGCGTCGCCGAACACCAAGGTCATCGACGAGACCGATCTGGGTGGCGGCCAGCTGGCGGTGCGGCTGGCGCTTTCGGAGCATGTCTACGCCACCGATACCAGCCTGACCCTGGCGGTGCTCGCCGGTTGGCGGACGGGCGAGGGCGCGGCCAGCGGGATCAGCGTCACCAACAATTCGACCGTTGGCGCGCCGGTGCCGATCTTCCGCTGGGCGCGGCCGAGCTACGATGTCGTCACCGGGCAATTCCGGGTATCGCTCGTCGTCGCGTCGCACCACCCGAACGGGTACCAGCCGGTCGCCGGGGTGAAGTTCACCGCCACCGATGGCACGACGGTAAAGACCGTCTGGGCGACGGCGCTGGCGACCGACAACGATTATGGCGACGCGCTGCGCTGCTACACCGTCCTGATCGATCCCACGACGGCGACGGCGCTGACCGCGGGACTGCTGCGCTGCGATGCCGAGGTCTATCCCTGGCTGGGTTCGATGCGGTCGACCGATCCGGCCGGCACCAAATCGATGGCGACGCTGCGCACCGATGGTTATTCGGTGGCGGCGCAGGCGCCCTATGTCGTCGGCTATGATCCGGCTGGCACGCGATATTCGGCGATGTGGGCGTTCATCGATCCGGTGAACGGCACGACGACGGCGAGCGCGTCGATGGTGCAGGCGACGATGGCGCTGGCCAAGGCGGTATCG
>JAIXZK010000042.1 GCA_027489695.1 Sphingomonadales bacterium | reverse complement strand
CTCGGCATCACCGTCGATTGCCTGCCGCTGCTCGATGTTCGCGACGCCGATGGCCATGACATCATCGGCGATCGTGCCTATGGCTTCGAACCGCTGCGCGTCGCGGCGCTCGGCAAGGCGACCCTCGCCGGGCTGGCCGCCGGCGGCGTCGTCGGCGTCGTCAAGCACATCCCCGGCCATGGACGCGCCGCCGCCGACAGCCACCTCGAACTGCCCGTCGTCACCGCGACTCGCGGCGAGCTGGAACGCGACTTCATCCCCTTCCGCCGCCTCGCCGATGCGCCGATGGCGATGACCGCGCACGTCACCTACACTGCGCTCGACCCCGACCGCTGCGCGACGCTCTCGCCGACCGTGATCGACTTCATCCGCCGCGATCTCGGCTTCACCGGCCTGCTGATGTCGGACGATCTCGGCATGAAGGCACTGGGCGACCCCGCCTCGGGCGGCCTCGAACCTGGCAGCAATGCCCTGCACGATTTCGGCGCGCGCGCGCTCGCCAGCCTCGCCGCCGGCTGCGACATCGCCCTGCACTGCTCGGGCGACTTCGCCGAAATGCGGGCGATCTGCGAAGCCGCCCCGGAAATCGCGCCGCAAGCCCGCGCCCGCCTCGACCACGCCATGGCGAGCGTCGGTACCGGCGATGAGACGCCGGTCGAGCGCTGGGCCGAAGCGCGCGATGCCCTGCTGGCGGCGTCGCGGGATTCGCTGGCGCAGGCTGGTTTGGCGGGGTGAAGGTGGGAAGGGGCCTCCTTCTGCCGTGATCGACGACTTCGACACCCCACCGCGCCCCGAACCGGCGACGCTGGTGCTGCAGCTCGGCAGCTGGGAAGGCCCGCTCGACCTGCTGCTGGCGCTCGCCCGCGCCCAGAAGGTCGATCTCGCCGAAATCTCGATCCTGGCGCTGGTCGATCAATATCTGGCGTTCATTCGGGATGCGAAGGCGCTCAGCCTGGAGCTTGCCGCCGATTATCTCGTCATGGCGGCCTGGCTGGCATATCTGAAATCGGCGCTGCTGCTGCCCGCCGATCCGGAGGCCGAGCCCGATCCCGCCGACATGGCGCTGCGCCTGCAATTCCAGTTGCAGCGCCTCGACGCAATGCGCGAAGCCGGCGCGGCGCTGCTCGCCCGGCCGCAAATCGGCTGGGATGTGTTCACCCGCGCCGAACCGGAAGGCCTGATCCGCGAAACGCGGGCGCTCTACGATACCAGCCTCTACGAACTGCTCGGCGCTTATGGTGCCATCAAGGCGCGCTCGGCGGTCGGTATCCACGTGGTACGGCGGCGGCCGGTGATGGCGCTCGACGAAGCCATCGAGCGGCTGGAAGCGCTGCTCGGCCGCGCCATCGACTGGACCGACCTGCAACGCTTCCTGCCCGCCGACCTCGCCGACGAAAGCTACGCCCGCTCCGTCCTCGCCTCGACCTTTGTCGCCGCGCTGGAACTGA
Source organism: Sphingomonadales bacterium (assembly GCA_027489695.1). Lineage (GTDB taxonomy): Bacteria > Pseudomonadota > Alphaproteobacteria > Sphingomonadales > Sphingomonadaceae > Sandarakinorhabdus. Next base: position 7,182 of record JAIXZK010000042.1, on the reverse strand, counting down.
CACGGCTGGGCAAGACGACATTGTCGCAAGGCGCGCCGTTCGCGCCGATATTGCTCCGGGCGCGGTCGTGAGGGAAGGCAAGAGGGCCTCCGGCGGCTGGGGCCTTAGGCCCCAGACCCCATTTTGTGGGTTGCCGCCTGGACCGGACGGCCGGTGCTACGCGGAAACATCGAAATGGGGTCTGGGGCCTAAGGCCCCAGCCGCCGGAGGCCCACTTCCTTACACCGTCGGAGGCAGTGCGTGAGCGACCTCGAAGCCCTGCGCGCCATCGAGGCGGTCGTTTTCGCGGCCACCGCGCCACTGACGCTTACCGACATCGCTGCCCATGTCGGTCAGCGCGGCGACCTGCCGTTGCTGTTGAAGGAACTGGCCGAATCCTACGCGCCGCGCGGCATCAATTTGGTCGAGCGCGGTGGCCGCTGGCAGTTCCAGACGGCGCCCGACCTTGCCCATCATCTGCGGCCGACGCGCGAGACGGTGAAGAAGCTGAGCCGCGCCGCGGTGGAGACGCTGGCGGTGATTGCCTATCACGAGCCGGTGACGCGGCCGGAGATCGAGGAGATCCGCGGCGTCGCGGTGAGTGGCGGCACCATCGATGTGCTGATGGCGGCGGGCTGGGTGCGCCCCGCCGGCCGTCGCGAGACACCGGGCCGGCCGCTGCAATATGCGACGACGCCCGGCTTCCTGGCGCATTTCAACCTGGCCACGCGGCGCGATCTGCCGGGGCTTGCCGATCTGAAGGCGGCAGGTCTGCTCGATCGCGAACCGCCGCGCGAGATGGTGCTGCCTTTGGGCGGTGCGGAGGAATAGCGCCGTGACGGATGCCGTCACGCTGCGTCCGGCGCGCGACGGCGATCGGGATGGCGTCGCCATGCTCTGGCGCTGCAGCGCCGGCCTTCCCGGGGTCATTTCAGCACCGCTGCCGCCGTTGCAAGAGACCCGCGCGAGGGTCGATCATGATCTGGCCGGCGGCTGGGTTCTGAGCGTTGCCGAAAGCGGTGATCGCCTCGTCGGGATGCTGGCGCTGCGTCCGGATCTCGGCGTTCTCGATCAGATTTTCGTCGCGCCTGATTGGCTTGGACGCGGTGTCGGCCGACTGATGATGGACGCTGCCAAGGCGGCGATGCCGAATGGCTTCACCCTCCATACCGGGCTCGAGAATCGCCGGGCACAGCGCTTCTACGCTGCGTCCGGGCTCGCCCTGCTCGGCGATCGCCCCGATCCGCGCACCGGAGAGCCGGTGCGTTTCTATGCCTGGAGAAGCGTCTGAGGTTGGGGCGATGCCTCACCATGCTCCGGCGCTGTACAAGGATCGTCTGGACGCTCCTCGACTTCGCGCAAGATGCGCGATTGGGGCGACCGATTACGCCAGCTATTCCTCGACATCCGCGATCGGCCGGTCGTCGCCGCGCGCCACTTCCTCGTGCCAGGCGCCGTTTTCGTCCTGCCAGCTGATCGGCACGGTTTCGTCGCCCAATTGCTGTTCGGCGGCGGCGACGCGGGCGGCGGCCACGGCGTCCTCGCGCGTCGCATAGGTTTCGACGAAGACATCGCCGAGCTTGTAGGTCCAGCCGCCGTCGTGCGGCACGATCTTGTAGTGGATTTCGGTCATCGGCTTCGCTCCCACGCCATGGGATTGGAACGCCTGCCGACCGAAAATGCTCCGCCTCAGCGGCGGAACAGTGCCTCGCCCTGTTCAAGCGCGGTGCCCGGCCCGGTCGAGACCGCCGGCACTTCGCCATTGGCGATCTGCTCGGCGAGCACGGCGGCGGCGGTGCGCTCGGCGTGCAGCTGCTCGATCAGCGCGGCGCGTTCCTCACCCAGCTTCTCGGGGTCGGGCTCGGTGGCGATACCGGCCTTCTTCGCGGCGGCAGTGACGAGGGCGTCCATCTCGCGCTGCGAGGTCAGGCCGAGGGTGACGGGGTCACGCGCCTGGAGATTGGCATAGTTCCAATGGCTCTTGTCGCGGATCGCGGCGATCGTCGTCTTGGTGGTGCCGATCAGCTTGGAGATCTGGCCGTCGCTGATCTCGGGGTGGTTCTTGATGATCCACAGGATGCCGTCGGGCTTGTCCTGGCGCTTGCTGACCGGCGTGTAGCGCGGGCCGGTGGTGCGGCGCTGCTGCTCCGGCTGGCGCGACAGCTTCAGCCGGTAATCGGCATTGGCCTGGCCGCGGTCGAGCTCGTCCTGCGTCAGTTCGCCGGCGCGGATCGGGTCGCGGCCGGTCAGCTTGGTGGCGGCGGTATCATCGGCGATGGCCTGCACTTCCAGCAGGTGGAGGCCGCAGAAAGTGGCGATCTGCTCGAACGTCAGGGCGGAATTGTCGACCAGCCAGGCGGCGGTGGCGTGCGGCATCAGGGGGAACAGCGGAGCGGCCATGGGCATCACCTTCGAACGGCAAAATGGAAACAGCCGCCCCATCGGGAGCGGCTGCGCATGGTCGCAGTGTAGAACGGAGGCCGAACAGCGGTCAAGCTGCGGTTGCGTTTGCCAGCCGGGGGACAGACGGGTAAATCCGCCTGACGACAAGACAGGAGCATCGGAATGGCTTTTCTGGATGATTTCGTCGACAACACGCTGGTGTTTCTCACCCAGAATGTGGTGTTCGTTGGCGTCCCGAATGCCACCAGCGGCGTGGTGAACCTGTCGGTCGCCGCCCCGGCGAACCCGGCCGTCGCCGGCAACCTGCCCCAGGGCGTCGCCAACGGCTGTGTTTCCGGCGGCGTCTACATGCTGCGGCTGCAGACGCCGGCCGATGCCCGTGCCCTACCGGCCTATTTCTGCCCCTACAGCCCCGGACGCGTAGAGGTCACCACCCTCGGCAACGGCGCGCTCTGGGCGTTCACTGCGGACATGGATGGCTGCACCTTCGGCGTCGGCCACCAGGGGCCGCACGCCGGCGGCCATGTCACCGTGCTGCATGCCAACATGATGCACATGCAGGGCAGCACATTGACACCGGGCGGCGGCGCCCCGGTCACCGGCATCCCGGCGCAACGACGGCTGCAGAAGATGCTCGCCGTGTCGCACATCGGCCCCAACGGAGAGCTGATCGAGCCGGAGGATTATCTGGGCGCGCCGGATGCCCGCATGCACGCCACCACCTTCGGCCATCACGCCAATGGCGGGCCCTGGACGTTCCAGTCGCTGACCTATCGCAACACCGGCGGCGGCCAGTTCATCCATGGCGGGCTGACGGCGTTCCACGCCCCCTGAGCGGGGCGGCACCTCAGCCTACCGCCAGCACGATCTTGCCGACATGCTCGCCGGCTTCCATCCGGCGGTGCGCTTCGGCGGCTTCGGCCAGCGGGAACACCCGGTCGGTCACCGCGCGCAGCCGACCGCTTTCGAACTCCGGCCAGATCGCGCCTTCCAGCGTCTCGGCGATCGCGGTCTTGAAGGCTATCGAGCGCGGCCGCAGCATCGATCCGGTCAGCACCAGCCGCTTGCGCATAACCGCGACCAGGTCGAGATCGGCGCGCGGCCCGCGCTGGAAGGCGATCGAGACATGCCGGCCATCGTCGGCAAGGCACTGGAGGTTGCGCGGCAGATAATCGCCGCCGACCATGTCCAGCACCAGGTCGACACCGCGGCCGGCGGTGATTTCGGCGACCCGCGCGACGAAATCCTCGGCCTTGTAGTCGATGGCATGGGCGGCGCCGATCGCCTGCGCCGCGGCGCATTTGGCGGCGCTGCCGGCGGTCACGATCACCGTCAGCCCCAGCGCCTGGCCAAGCTGGATGGCGGTGACGCCGATCCCCGACGTGCCGCCGTGCACCAGCATGGTCTCGCCGCCGCGGGCATGGCCGCGATCGACGACGTTCGACCAGACGGTGAACCAGGTTTCGGGCAGGCCGGCGGCATCCGTCATCGCCATGCCGGCGGGCACGGCGAGGCACTGGCCGGCGGGCGCCACGCAATACTCGGCATAGCCGCCGCCGGCGACGAGCGCGCAGACAGTGTCGCCCGGCCGCCAGCGCTCGACGCCATCGCCCACCGCCACCACCGTGCCGGCGATTTCGAGGCCGGGGATGGTCGGCGCGCCGGGCGGCATCGGATACAGACCGAGGCGCTGCAGCACATCGGGGCGGTTGACCCCGGCGGCGGCGACCTTGACCAGCACTTCGCCCGGCCCCGGCGCCGGCACCGGCCGGCTGACCGGCTGCAGCACCTCCGGCCCGCCCGGGCCGGCGGGATCGATGGCGGTCATGGTGGCGGGCAGGGCGGGGCTGGTCATGGCCGACTTCTGGCCCCGCCACCGCCCCGCGGTCAACATCGGCGAAGCGCCCGCCGGCGAACGGTGGCCGTTGACAGCCGCGCCGCGCCGCTGCGATCCTTGCGCCATGTTCGACGAAACCGATGCCCCGCGCCGCCCGCCGGCGCCGCTGGCCGACCTGGCGCGCGAGGATCTCGACAAGCTGTCGGTCGCCGAGCTCGACGAGCGGATCATGGCGCTGGAGGCCGAAATCGCCCGCAGTCGCAGGAAGCGCGATGGCGCCGCGGCGTTCCGGTCCGCCGCCGATGCCCTGTTCAAACGCTGATTCTGGCGCCGAATCTGGCATCGGCGGGCGCCGCAACCCGGCACCGCGAGTTTAGCCATCCTCAAGCCGGCGACGGGATTCCGGTTTTCCTGGTCGAAACCGGTCCAAAAGCCTGACGGCGATCAGGCCCGTTCGTTCGATCCCGAGGAGGAGCCGCTGTCATCGCGATCGCGGTGCGGCGGCGGCAAGCCGATGGCAATCTGGCGGGCGGCGTCGCGCATGGCGCGGATCGCCATTGCCTCCTCCGGCCGGATCAGCAGCTCATAGGGACGGATGCCGAGATATCGTGCCACCTCCACAACGATCTCGCGGGTGTAGCCCTGCTTGCCATTCCACAACAGGCTGGCGCGCGCCTTGTTCCAGTTGAGATCGTTCACGAAATCAACCTGGCGCTTGCCCAGCGCGGTGGCCCAATCGGCCAGGTACCAATCCCGTTCGGCTCTCGACATCGATGGACACACTAGAGCGCATCGGCTCGTCTTGGCGTTACGCCACACGCAAACCGTGACGTTTTGCCAAGTTTAGCCCGATCGGCGCCGGCTGCAACCGCCTGGCGCCGCATTGCGGGCTTTCGCCGACAGATCCATTGCATCGCGGCGGCGGGCAGCCGACACCGGGCCTCCCGATCCTCAGGAGCACAAGCCATGTCCATTCCTTCGACGATCATCATCGGCGCCTCCCGCGGGCTGGGGCTGGGCCTGGCGCGCGCGCTGGCCGAACATGGCGGCACCGTCACCGCCACCGCCCGCGGCCATGCGCCGGACCTGGCGGCGGCCGCCGCGGCGAGCGCCGGGCGAATCACCATCGCCACGGTTGATATCGACGACGACGTCAGCATCGCGACCCTGCTGGCCGGGCTGGGCGAGCAGCGCTTCGATCTGGTGCTGGTCAACGCCGGCGTTTCCGGCCCGCGCCATGGCAGCGCCACCGCCGTCACCCGCGACGAGCTCGCCGATCTGCTGTGGACGAACGCGATCGCGCCGATCCGCGTCGCCGAGGCGCTGCTGCCCCACCTCAACGACAATGGCACATTGGCTTTCATGTCATCGCGGCTCGGCTCGGTGGCGCTCAACACCGAAGGCGGCTTCGATCTCTATCGCGCCTCCAAGGCGGCGCTGAACACGCTGACGCGCAGCCTGGCCGTGCGGCTGAAGGGCCGGCCGATCCGCCTGCTGACCCTCCACCCTGGCTGGGTGCGCACCGACATGGGCGGCCCCAATGCGACGCTGTCGGTGGAGGAGAGCGTCGCCGGCCTGGTCAAGGTGCTCGAAGCCAACCGCACGCCCGGCCATCGTTATGTGCAGTATGATGGGCAGGAATTGGCGTGGTAGGCAGCAGCATCTGAGCGACGACCGCTTGAGGAGGCTGGCTTGAATTTCGATTTTTCCGACGACGCCAAGGCATTGGGCGAACAGGCGCAGCGATTGCTCGCCGAACGCGCCGGCACCGCCGCCGCCCGCAAGGCGATGGCGCCCGGCGCGCCCGATCATGACGCCGCGCTCTGGGCCGAAATCGTCAACCTCGGCTGGACGGCGGCGCGCGTGCCGGAAGCCCATGGCGGGCTCGGCCTTTCGGCGGAAGAAGCCTGCCAATTGGCCGAAGCCAGCGGCGCCCACCTCGCTTGCGTGCCGCTGGTCTCGACGCTGCTCGCCACCGAGGCGCTGATCGTCGCCGGCAGCGAGGCACAGCAGGCGCGCTGGCTGCCCGGCATCGCCGATGGCAGCGTGACCGCCGTCGTCGCCGTCAACGAGCCCGGTTCACCCAACCCGGTGGCGCTGCAGGTCAAGGCGGCCGGCGGCAAGCTGCACGGCGTCAAGGCGCCGGTGGCCGATCTCGGTGCGGCACAGCTGGTCATCGTCGCCGCTGCCGGCGAGGACGGTCCCGGCCTGTGGCTGGTCGAAACCGCCAATGCCAAGATCGAAGCCGTCGAGACGCTCGATCTCGTTCGCCGCCACGGCCGGCTGACGCTCGACGGCACGCCGGCCGAAGCGATGGGCGATGCGCACGCTTATCAGGCCTGGCTCGACCGCGCCGCCATCATCCTGGCCTATGAAGCGATCGGCACCGCTGCCTCGGCGATGACCATGACGGTCGAATATGCCAAGACGCGCGTCGCCTTCGGCCAGACCATCGGCCGCTACCAGGGCGTCAAGCACAAGCTTGCCGACATGTACATCAAGATCGAGCTGGCCCGCGCCCATGCCCTGCACGGCCTTGCCATGGCGACGACCGGCGGCGCCGAACTCGGCCAGGCGGCAGCGGCGGCGCGGGTGGCAAGCCTCGATGCGCTGGCCTTCTGCGCCGAGGAAACCGTGCAGCTGCATGGCGGCATCGGCTTCACCTGGGAAAGCGATTGCCAATTCTACTACCGCCGCAACCGCGCGCTGGTCGGCACGCTGGGCGCGCGCAACTGGTGGGCGGATCGCCTGGTGCGTGCGCTCGAACAGCGCAACCGCGCGGCGGCGTAACGCAGGGATTTCACTGGGCGGCCCGATATAATGGGCTGTCACTCCCGCGGAAGCGGGAGCCCATCTCCCGGCGTCTCGGCAGGTGGAAATTTTCGGAGATGGATCCCCGCTTGCGCGGGGATGACGAAGGGGAAGCAGCATGGATTTCAACGATACGCCCGCCGAAGCCGAAT